>JAQGHP010000004.1 GCA_028288775.1 Phycisphaerales bacterium
GCACAGGTCTGCGAGTACGCCGACCTGTGGCACCCAGTGCATATCTCAAACTGACCCACTATCGAATCTCGATGTACCGCGCCTGGATCGGGTCCATCATCACGTACGACGGCGTGTTTGGGGCTCCGGTCACCTCTCCCTCGTACCCGGGGCAGAGGATTAGGGTGAGGAGCCGAACGTCGAGTTGCGCCCGAGACTTATGTTGGGTGGGCGTACTCGCCCACCGTTTACCCCGACGTGCTGGCAGCCCGGTGAGCGGGTACGCCCACCCCACACGGCTGAGGCCGCGAGTTTTTTCTGAGAGAGGAAATCGAAAGAAGATTACGATGCGTCACATGGCCGCGTATGACGTGATCGTGATCGGCGTGGGAGCGATGGGCGCTTCCACATGTTATGAGCTCGCCCGCCGCGGGGTTCGGGTTCTCGGGCTCGAGCAATTCGACATCCCCCACGCCCTGGGCAGCTCGACCGGCTTCTCGCGGATGATCCGCATGGCCTACTACGAGCACCCGGACTACGTCCCTCTGCTCAAGCGGGCGTATGAGCTGTGGGACGAACTGGAAAAAGCGAGCGGGCAAAAGCTGCTCCACCTCACCGTCGGCCTCTACATGGGCCCGCCGGGGGGAGAAGTCGTTTCCGGGTCGCTGGCCTCCGCCCGGCGGCACGGCCTGCCGCACGAGACGCTCGACCGAGCGCAGCTTGCCGAGCGATTCCGGCAATTCCAACTACCGGATGGCTGGGCCGCGCTCTACGAGCCCCGCGCCGGATTCCTGCTCCCGGAAAAAGTGATCGCGGCGTACGCCGATCTCGCCCTCCGCGCCGGCGCGGAAATCCACGGCCGCGAGCCCGTGCTCCAGTGGCACGCCGATGACAAAGGCGTCACCGTCCGCACCCCCCGCGGCGAATACGCCGCGGCCCATCTCGTCTTCACCGGCGGCGCATGGTCCGGCTCCCTCCTGCACGACCTGGGCATCCCGCTGCAAGTCACGCGGCAAGTGATGGGATGGGTCTGGCCCAATCAGCCGCAACAATTTGCCCTGGGCCATTTCCCCGTCTGGGCCATCAACAACCCCGCCGGCGGCCTCGACTACGGCTTCCCCATGCACCCCGAAAACCCCGGCCTCAAAATCGCCCACCACGCCCCCGGCCGACCCACCGACCCCGACAAGGTCGCCCGCGAACCCCTCCCCGGCGACGAAGAAACCTTCCGCCCCGCCCTCCGCCGCTACCTGCCAGCGGGCGACGGTCCGCTGCTCTCCCTGCGCACATGTCTCTACACCAACAGCCCCGATCACCATTTCATCATCGACCACCACCCGCGCCACGAACACGTAACGATCGCCTGCGGCTTCAGCGGGCACGGGTTCAAATTCGCGAGCGTGATGGGAGAGGTGCTGGCGGATTTGGCGACGAAGGGGAAAACGGAATTGCCGGTAAAGTTTCTTGGGCTGCGCCGGTTCTCGGATGAAGAAGAATAAGCGTCGAGGAATGCGGGGAGGCTTATTCAAATTAGTGGCCGCTGCGGTCTCCGCGAGCCAGCACAACGAGGCAACGATCGAATCTCGCAACCGGTAAAACCATTATGCTCCATAAAATTGCAGCTGCGACGATGGCACTCTTCCTTGTGACGGTTTTGCCTGCGGCCGTCGCGGGCGACGCGCCGGCGGGACCGCGCGGCGGCTCGGACTGGGCAGCCTTCGGCGGGCCACGCGGGGACGGGAGTTCTCCCGAAACCGGGATGCTCCGCAAGTGGGAACCCGGCGGGCCCAAGACGCTTTGGCGCGCGGACATCAAACAGGGATGGGGATCCCCGGCTGTCGCGGGCGATGACGTCTGCCTCGGCTGGTCGGAAACCCCCCGCGGCGAACGGGAGACGGTCGCCTGTTTCTCCGCCGCCGATGGCAGGGAAAAATGGCGATACGCGTATGAAGTCGGCGCGTATTGGGAGAAGAACATCGGCTGGGCCCGCGGCGGATTTCGGACGATGCCGCTGATCACCGACCGCCATGTCTTCGCGATCGGGGCGCTGGGCCATCTGCACTGCCTCGACCGCAAAACCGGGCAGGTCGTCTGGAAGAAAAACCTGTGGGACGAGTTCAACCCGTCCGGCGAGAAGGGTTATGTCTTCTCACCGATTCTTGCCGGCGGCACGCTCGTGCTCTGGTACAGCGACGGCGCGTCCGCGGCGAATGACCGGGAACACCACATCGTCCTCTGCCGCGGTCTGCGGCCGGAAACGGGCGAGGTGCTTTGGACGTTCAGCGAGCCGCACCGCGAGGCCGCCCGCATGGGCGAAGGCCAGACGCCGTCCGTAGCCACCTTCGGCGGCGAGCCCTGCGTGCTCGTCACCGCCAATTGCCAGCTCAAAGCCATCCGGGCCAGCGACGGAAAGCAGGTCTGGGCATTCGACTGCATCAACCCCCAGGCCCGCGGCACCACCATCCCCACGCCGCTGGTCGTGGGAAACCGCATCGTCAACATTCCCGACCTTGACGCGGCTCACGTCGTCGAACTGGACCGCGATCACCCCGACCGCCCCGCGACTTTGCTTTGGAAAAAAGACCTGCATATTTTCACCGCCATCCACAATTTCCGTCACCGCGACGGCTACCTCTACGGTTTCACCGGCGAAATCCTGGGCGATGACGAGCGTGCGGCAGGCGACTCCGTGCTGAACCTAGTGTGCCTGGAGTTGGCGACCGGCAAAGTGTGCTGGTCGCAGCCCGCCTTCAAAAATGGCATCTCACTGATCGAAGCCGACGGCCTGCTCTACGTCCGCAGTTACCAAACCCTCCGCCTGATCGAAGCCACGCCGAGCGGCTATCACCTGCTGGGCGAAGCCCACACCCACAACAACCGCAAGCCGTCGCAGGAACTGACCGACTTCGTCACGCCCGCCCTTTCCCACGGAAGGTTGTACGTGCGCACGCCCGAGCATTTGATCTGCTATCAGGTCG
>JAQGHP010000091.1 GCA_028288775.1 Phycisphaerales bacterium
AACTTTCATCTGATCGTTAAAGGTCACCAACTGGGTGTCGTTCACGGCCCGCGCGAAAATGGCTTTCGCCCCGCGGTCGATCCCCTCTTTCGCACCGCCGCCCGGGCCTACGGCGCTCGAGTGGTGGGCGTGGTCCTCTCCGGCGGACTCGACGACGGCACCGAAGGCCTCTTAATCATCAAAAAACACCAGGGAACGGCGGTAGTCCAGGACCCTTCTGATACGGCGTTCCCGAGCATGCCTGCCAGTGCCATCGCCCATTGCGAAGTGGACATGGTCCTACCCGCAAAACAGATTGGCGAGGCCCTGGTGCGACTTGCGAATACGCCCGTGCCAGAGAAGGCTCTGGAGGCGACGCCCGCTGTCGAAACGGAGCCTGACGTGGTGGAGGTCGGAGAGCACGCATTGCAGTCCGGGAAGATGTACGGCGACCGCAACGGGCTGACGTGTCCCGAATGCGGCGGAGCGCTCGGCGAGGAATCGGATGGAAACCTCCGCCGTTTTCGCTGCCACGTCGGGCACCGCTATAGCGAGCAGTCGCTGATGGCTGCTCAAGATCAGTTCCTGGAGTCGGCGTTGTGGGCCGGCGTGCGCGCCTTGGAAGAATCGGCGGCGCTGCGCAGGCGGCTCGCCCGCCGCTCTAATCCGCGCTGGCCGCGGATCGCCGGCGAGTACATCGAGCAGGCCAAGGAGGCAGAGCATCGGGCCGCCGTCCTTCGCGGTGTGGTGGTGGAAAGCCTGAACGGCAAGGCCCGCGGTCCCGTGGAACCCGGCCCGCACGTCGCCCCCGACGCCAAGCCGACCGAGTTGTTGAGCGGAAAGAAGAACTCGGCTAAGCGCCGTCCCGCGGCGACGAAAAGCGCGCGCCGAAAAAGCGCTTGATGCGCGTCGTTCTCAGGAATATCTCCATGCCAAATCGGGTTCTTCCGTATCGACGGGGACTGTGCCTTCCCACTACATTGTGGGGGAAGTCGAAGAAAGCGGCGTGGGGCAGCGTGACGAGGGGACGCCGCACAACCTTGTCTCCTTTCCCGATGACAAGCCCGGCGGCGGCGTGCGGCCGGGCTTGTTTTATTGCGCGCGTGTTCCTTGCCCCGCCCCGTTGCCGGGGTTTACCGTGCGTACATTGTTGTAAATGACGGGCCATGAATCGGGCTTCCGCCGATCCCTCCCGCACCTCAGTACGTCTACCATACGTCAAGGAGGACAATTCAGTGAATCAGCCCAACGAAACCCAAGTGCGAAACACGCTCCAGCTTCGACTGGATAACTATCGAAAGAATTTGTTATCCTGTCCTTCGGCGCAGAAGCTGGCTTTCGAGCTGCTCATCCAGCAGGCTGAGCGTGAGTTGGACGCCCTCAACCATGGATCATCCGCTGGCCGTGCCGAAGCGCCAGGCAATTTGCCACCGCCTTCCAGCCCCCCTGCCGCTGTTCCTTGAGGCCCACTCGCCCCCGCGCCGTTACCATTTAGATCGCAGCCCCGCCCCAGCAAAGCCAAATGGCTCACACATCCGAATCTCCGACTCTCCTCTAGCACAAGCGACAGTGCGGAATTCCATTTTAATTTTGCGTTGTAGGCGTCACTTGCTGGGAAGTGCTTGGGCGATTGACTAATATCTTACGCTTTTGGCGAACCGGGGGTGAGCCCTTACTACTGTTTTGGTACGAGCGCGGTCGTCACACCCCAGCGACTTGAAACGAGACCCATGGCCAAGAAGCGCACCACCAGTAAGCCCAGCAGGGCCGAGCGCAAGCCGCCGGACACGAGAATTGCCCAGATCGAGCGGGCGGGGACGAACCACGCGCCCCAGCCGCCCGCGGCGCGCGGGGATCGCGAGGCGGTCGCATCCGCGGAGGGCATGGGTGAGGCGCAAACCGAATCGCTGCCTCCGTTCCTCGTCGTGGGAATGGGTGCTTCGGCCGGGGGCGTTGAGGCGTTGACGCAATTCTTCCGCGCGATGCCCGCCAACACGGGAATGGTCTTCATCGTTGTGCCGCACATTGCCCGGTCGCAGGAAGGCATGCCAGACGTGCTGCGGACGTCTACCGACATGACGGTGGTCCAGGCCGTCGACGGCATGGTGCTGGAGGCCGACCATGTCTATGTGGCGCCGCCCGGCGCGCAGGTCGAGCTCGAGGCCGGCATGTTGCGGCTGATTCCGCGCCCGATCGACCGCTCGCAGTACACGCCGATCGATCACTTTTTCCGCTCCCTGGCCGACTACGCCCGAAGCCGGGCGGTGGGCATCGTGTTGTCCGGAATGGCATCGGACGGGTCGGCGGGGTTGCGCGATGTGAAGGGCGGGGGCGGAATCGCCATCGCCCAGGAACCCCAGAGCGCGCTACACGACAGCATGCCGCGTTCGGCGATCGCGACGGGCTCGGTGGACCTCGTCCTTACCCCCGCCGCCATGGCCGAGGAACTGGTGCGGATCGCCAGCCACCCGCTCGTGGATGGCGGCAAGGGAAAGCGCCCGGCGGAACTGATCAAGGCCGACGAGGGGCAGTGGGCAAAAGTGTTCAAACTCCTCCGCCAGGCCGGCGGCGTTGATTTCACCTACTACAAGCAGCCGACGATTCAGCGCCGCCTCCAGCGGCGCATGGTATTACACAAGACCACTTCGGTGGGCGAGTACCTTCGTCTCCTCCAAGCCAACCCCTCCGAGGTGAAAGCGCTTTACCAGGATTTGCTCATCCACGTCACGCGGTTCTTCCGCGACCCCGAATCGTTCGAGGTGCTGACTACGCGCGTCTTCCCCCAGGTGGCGAAGGCGGCGGGCGACGAAACCCCCATCCGCATCTGGGTGCCCGGGTGCTCGACGGGCGAAGAGCCCTACTCGATCGCCATCGCGCTGCTGGAGTTTCTGGGCGACAAGGCTGCCGCTGTGCCGATCCAGGTCTTCGCCACGGATGTGAGTGACGCCGCGGTCGATCAGGCACGGGCGGGCGCGTACCCGGACAATATCGCGGCGGACGTGTCGCCCGAGCGGCTGCGCCGATTCTTTAGCAAGGTGGACGGGCACTACCGCGTGAGCAAGCAGGTGCGCGACCTGTGCGTCTTCGCCCGGCAGGATCTCACCCGCGACCCGCCCTTCTCGAAGTTGGACCTCATCGTCTGCCGCAACGTCCTGATCTACCTTGGGACGGCGCTGCAAAAGAAGCTGATGACGGTGTTCCATTATGCCCTGAAATCGACGGGCTTTTTGATGCTCGGGGGCGCGGAATCCATCGGCACACATTCGGACCTGTTCGCGGTTGCGGACAAGCGCCATAAGGTTTTCTCGAAGAAGCTTGGGGCGGTGAAAGTTGATATGGATTTCCCTCCTCTGGATCCTTTGGCGGGAAGGGTGAGCGGCGGCGGCCGGCCCGCGCCCGAAGCGCCGCCGGGCGTTACGCTTCAACACGAGGCGAACCGCATCATCCTCGGAAGGTATTCCCCCCCGGGCGTGATCGTGGACCGGGAACTTCGGATCGTGCAGTTCCGCGGGCAGACGGGCGAATTCCTCGAGCCCGCGCCCGGCGAGGCGAGTTTGCAATTGTTGAAGATGGCGCGGGAGGGCCTGTTGTACGGGCTCCGTGCAGCACTGAACGAAGCGCAGCGATCGCAATTGCCGGTACACAGGGGGGGATTGCGCGTGCAGCACGACGGGGTCGTGCGCGAGGTGTCGGTGGAAGTCATACCGCTCGCCCCCGCGGGTGAAGGCGCGCACCTGCTCGTGTTGTTCGAAACCGAAACGCGTGAAGCGAAGAAGCCGGTCGAAGCGCCTGCCGGGCCTGTCCGTGGAAAGAAAGGCGAGAAAGGCGCCAAGGGCGAACCCAAGGCGGCCGTGCGCATTACCCGCCTTCAGCAGGAACTTGCCGCCAACCGCGAGTACCTGCAATCCATCATCCAGGACCTGGAAGCGGCCAACGAGGAACTGCAATCGGCCAACGAGGAGATCCTCTCCAGCAACGAGGAGCTTCAGAGCACCAACGAAGAGCTCGATACCGCCAAGGAAGAACTCCAGAGTACCAACGAAGAATTGAACACCGTCAACGAAGAACTGCACGGGCGCAACGAAGAGCTGAGCCGGGCCAATAGCGACCTGACCAATCTGCTGGCGAGCGTGCAGATTGCGATCGTGATGGTCGCCGCGGATCTGAGGGTCCGCCGCTTCACGCCGACGGCCGAGCAAATCCTCAACCTCATCCCCACCGACGTCGGCCGCCCGATCAGCGACATCAAGCCCAACATCGACTGCCCGGACCTGGCGAACCTCATTGTCGAATCCATCGACACGGTGACCGTGCGCGAGCGGCAGGTGAAGGACTTGCGGGGCCATTGGTACACGCTTCGGATCAGGCCGTATAAGAACGTGGAGAACCGGATCGACGGGGCGGTGATCGCGCTGTTCGACACGGAGGACGACAGCCGAATTAGCGAGTTGGCCGAGGCCCACGCGTACGCCGAGGGTTTGCTCGAAACCGTCCGCGAGCCCTTGCTCGTGCTCGAGCCGGATCTGCGCGTGCGCTCGGCGAACAAGGCATTTTGTGATTCATTCGCGGTTTCGGCTTTGGAAACCGAAGGCAAGTACGTCTACGACCTGGGCAATCGGCAGTGGGACATTCCCCGGCTGCGCATGCTGCTGCAAGACGTTCTTCCCAAGGATCGCCGCATTGAAGGCTTTCGCGTTGACCATGATTTTCCCGGCTTGGGGAAACGCACAATGGCCGTCAATGCCCGCCGGCTTGAGCGCAGCGACCACAGCCCCGGCCTCATCCTATTGGCCATCGAGGACATCTCCCGCAACAACCAATAGCCTGATCTGCGAGCGCGCCAATCGGAACCTGGCCGCGCGGAGAACGCGCTCACTGCGATGCGCAATCTTATCAATCGGCCCGAAGCGTGACCCGTCGTACTCTCCCGCCGGGCTCGGGCATGGCCACCGTGATCTCCCTCACTTGTTTCGCACTTTCGCCTGATTTTCGCAAAAGATTCTTGCGCATTTTGTGCTGTCAGCCCGGACTCTTATGGGTAGCATGTGTTCTTGCGATGCCGATTCCGGGGGCGGGACGCGTCGCGCATAAGGGAGTTGCATCATGTCTATCCGGATTGTTTTGGCTGATGATCATCAAATCGTTCGCGAAGGGCTTAGGGCGCTGGTAGCGGCACAGGACGGAATGGATGTTGTGGGCGAGGCGTCCAACGGCCGTGCGGCAGTCGAGCTTTCGATCGAGATGAGCCCCGATGTCGTGGTAATGGACATCGGCATGCCGGACCTCAACGGCATCGAGGCGACCCGCCGCATCCTTTCTGAAAATCCGCGGTGCAAGGTCATCGGGCTGTCGATGCACTCGGACCGCCGATTCCTCAGTGAAATGCTCAAGGCGGGCGCGACTGCTTATCTCCTCAAGGACAGCGCTTTCGAAGAGCTTGCTTCCGCGATCAGGGCGGTGGTGGCCGGGCAGGTCTACCTCAGCCCGCGGATCGCGGACGCGGTGGTCGAAGGCTACCTCCACGGCACTGGCGGCGGGCGTCAGCCCAGCGCCTTTGCGGTGCTGACCTCGCGCGAGCGAGAGGTGCTTCAGCTCGTAGCAGAGGGCCAGGCGACGAAGCAGATCGCCGCGTCGCTACACGTGAGCGTGAAGACGGTGGAAACCCACCGCCGTCAGATCATGGAAAAGCTCAACCTCCACAGCGTCGCCGAACTGACGAAGTATGCGATCCGCGAAGGGCTCGCGTCGATCGAGGTGTGAGTCGCGCGGGAATGTCTGACACAAAACGTGGGAATGTAAAACGTAAAGACGTAAAACCTGGGGCGGCCTTGGTTCTCGCACGGCCGCCCTACGTTTTACGTTTTTACGTTTTATGTCTCAGGGTTCCCCGCATCATCCCCCCACCGCTTCGAACGCCCGTCTTTCGACTGACGCCTGCGGCTTGGTGAGAAGGGATACGACAATCAACACCAGGAACCCGAGCGGGATGGTAACGATGCCCGGCTGGCTGAACGGGGCCAGGGCGTTCTTGGCGTCGAGGTGGTAAACGGACGTGTACGCCGGCCCGCTCAGCAGCAACCACGCGAGCGACGAGATCAATCCGACCGTGATGGCCGCGGTGATCCCCTGCTTGGTCGTGCGCTTCCAGAAAAGCAGCATGACCAGGGCGGGCAGGTTCGCGCTGGCCGCGACGTTGAACGCCCAGCCTACGAGGAACGTCGGGTTCATCTCCTTGAACATGATGCCCAGGATGATCGCGATGATGCCAACGATCACGGCCACGATCTTGCCCGCGCGCACCTTGGCGTGGTCGGACATTTCCATCTGAAGGTAATTGGTCATGAGGTCGTGCGCCACCGCGCCGCTGGAGGCGAGGATCAGCCCGCTTACAGTTCCCAGCACCGTCGTGAACGCGATGGCCGATATGACCGCGAAGAGCATCGGCCCAAAGGTGCGGGCCAGCAGCGGCGCGGACATGGCGTTGTTGGTGATGTCGATTGCCCCGCTCGTCATCGCACCCAGGCCCAGGAAGAGCGTAAGCACGTAGAAGAACCCGATGGCGCCGATGCCGACCACCGTGCTCTTGCGTGCCGCGGCCTGGTCTTTCACCGTGTAGTAGCGGATCAAAATGTGCGGCAGCGAAGCGGTGCCGCAGAAGAGTGCGAGCATGAGCGAGAGGAAATCGACTTTCTTTAAGAGCGCATCGGGTTTCGTGTATTTCGGGCTGACGCCGGCAAAGGTCGGGCTGCCGCCGGGCACCATGATCGCGCTCCCCTTCGTCGGCTTGGGGTAGTAGACCGTGGTCTTGACGCCGTCCTTGGCCTTGAGGACTTCAGAGCCCCACAAGACCACCTCGCTGTTTTGTAGCGTGGATAGGTATTGCAGGGGCCCCAGCGGACCGGTGCTGGTCTTGCCGTCGGGAAGCTTACTGATGCGGCCGACGGGCGCGAGGTCGGCCTCGCCCGGGCCTTGGCCCTTGGGCAGGCCGTTGACGAAATCCGCCCCTTTGATGCTCGCCAGGGTTTGTGTCTCCATGACCATGGGGGCGTCTTTGGCGGTTCTGCGCCAGGTCGTGATGGAGCCATCGTCATTCTTCACGCGCACGTATAGCGCAAAAGTTTCACCCGGCTTGATTGCCCAGTCGCCGTCGAGCGCGAGTGCCTGCGCCCCGGGTTTGGCAAGCACCTCCTCGAGCTTTGCCGTCCGAAACTCGTGCGCGCCTGGTTCACCTTGGGTCGTCAGGCCGCGGTTGAGGATCATCACGGTCAGGATGAGACAGAAGATCACCAGCAGCGAGCCCTTGATGAACTGCACGTAGGTCGTCGAAACCATGCCCGCCGTGACCACGATCAGCACCACCACTACGCCCACGAGCACGACGCCCACGTACTCGGGAAACCCAAGCAGCGGCTTCACGAGGGCCCCCGCACCGACCATCTGCGGGATGAGGTAGAAGATCGAGACGATCAGCGTGCTGATCGCGGCTGCGAGCTTGATCCCGCGCGAATTGAACTTTTTATCCAGCGCATCAGCAAACGTGAACTTCCCCAGCCGCTTGAGCGGCTCGGCGATCACGAACAGCGCGACGATCCAGCCCGCGAGGTATCCGATGGAGTAGAGGAATCCGTCATACCCGTAAAACGCGATCATCCCGCAGATGCCCAGGAACGACGCCGCGGAAAGGTAATCGCCCGCGAACGCGACTCCATTGACGAACCAGTGAATCTGTCCGTGGGCGGCGTAATACCCCTTGGCGCTTTTTGCCTTGCTCCCGAAGTAGAAGCTGATGGCCAGCACCGCGCCCACGAAGAGGCAGAAGACGATGAAAGGCGGCCAGGTGAAGTGGTAGATCATCGCTCCCCCTCCGACGCCGCGTCACCGATGTCTTTGCACAGCGCCATATAAATCAGCGCCAGCACGAAGGCGGCGATGATCAGCCCCATGCCGTAAACGATCGCGAAGTTCACCCCGCCGAAAGCGGCGACGGGCTTGCCCATCGCCTCCGCGGCGAACGCGTTGAGCGCCACGAACCCCGCGTAAATGAGCAGGTACAGGAAGAACAACCCGAGCCCCAGCCGCGCGTTCCGCGGCAGGCCCACGTCCTCGTTGCCGGCCCCCGCCGGCGTGTTATCGGATTTCACGCACCGACTCCTGTGTGAAATGGTTCCCACGCTCGCTGTCGAGCGAAGAAACTACGTCCGCGGACCCAAATGCACAAGAGCGGGCGGGTTTGGCCCTGTCTAGGCGAACCCGCCTCGTCGGGAATCCAAAATGCCGCGAGCTTTGGATGACCAATGTAAGTTGCAGGCGGCCGCGACCCATCCCGCCCAAGACATCCACAAGATTGAACTGATTTCTATCTGCGATCGCCTCGGCGATTGCCGTCTCGTCGAGGTAATAATCAGGGAAGGGAAACGCGGCGATCATGAACCGATCGCCACGGGCGTGATCGAACGACCAGATCGATCGACCAGATCGATATCGTGCGTCAGCCGCAGCTGGCCTTGCAGGCTTGAGGCGAACGACCCGCTCAGTATGTAAGGTGTGCCGGCTGCCTCAAGTGCCGCGACCGTCTTTTTCAGTAGTTCCGATTGCGACATCGCGCGATCCGCTTCAAATAGAGCGTGTGAAGTTGCCGCTCGTCCGCCTCCGGAAATCGCCGCCGGAGGCCATGAAGAAACAGGCGCTTGCCGAATTCGGACAGTTCCATCGCCTTGGCCAGACGCTGCGCAGGCGTCATTCGCCGCAGCACCTGTAGGTACCGGCGTCGCTCGGAATGGAGCTTAGGATTCACGGAGATGATTGTACGAGACGATCCGCAAAGGTGTTGGCTATCCTGCCACCGAATCGCCGAACGATTTAGGACGCTCATGAAAAACCAAGCGCATCGTCCCGCCGTCGGCTACTCGCTCCACCCATGTAGGTCGCGGACTTTCACCATCGCCGCGAGGATGTCGTTCCAGGTCTTCTGGTCCTTCATCACGGGGTTGGGGAACATGCAGCCGTCCCAGCAGATGTGGCGGAAGCGCTTCATGACCTGGCCCGCCTCGTTGCGGAGCCAAAACCCGGCGTGCTTGGGGATGTCTAGTTTGCCCGTGGGGTCGGTGGCTTGGCAATGGCGTCCAGTTTTGTCGTGGGAGCCGGAGCCGTGGACGGTGCCGTTGTTTTGGGCGACGTGGAAGTCGATCGTCCAGGGGCGAAGCGCATGGGTGAGTTTCTTCAGGGCTTCGTCGAGTTTGCTCTGGTCTTTCCAGTCGTAGCCTTGAGGGAGGATGGCGTCTTCGGGGGCGTTGTAGCCCATGGTGTAGAGGAGTGTGTGGGCCATGTCGGCTTGGAAGCCGACAGTCTGCGGGCGGTCGGTGAGCTCGAGCAACTCGACCATCCGCCGCCAGGAGTGCATGCCGCCCCAGCAGATTTCCCCCTCGGCGGCGAGCT
>JAQGHP010000096.1 GCA_028288775.1 Phycisphaerales bacterium
TGCGGTCGTCGTCGGATTTGTCGGCGTAGTCGAGTACGCGGCCCGTTTGGACCGTGCCGCCAAGACCGCCGGCGAGGAGAACGGGCACTTTGCTCGAATCGTGCTTGCTGCCCGACCACATGCTGGAGATGAACATCAGGCAGGAGTTGTCCAGCACGGTGCCCTCGCCCTCCTTCATCGCGTCCAACCGGCCGGCCAGATATGCGAATTGGCTGCAGTAGTAGCGGGAGATGCGCTCGTAGGCTTCGGAGCGGTCGGAGTGGGACGCGGGGTGGTGGGCTTCGCGCACGTCGAGGAAGGGATAGAAGAGGCCCGACAGGTCGCGGTTGAGCAGGAGCGTGGCGACGCGGGTCTTGTTGGTTTGGAAGCCCAGCGCGACGAGGTCGCACATGAGCTTCATGTGCTCGCGGATGTCTTCGGGCAGGCCGTCTTCGGGGCGCTTCATCGTGGCGAGGGGTTGGCCGCGGTCCTTGGCGCGCTGGTCGGCCTTGTCGCGGGCGGCGCGCATGGTGCTGGCGCGTTTCTCGACCTCGCGGACGCTGGTGAGGTACTCGTCGAGCTTGGCCTTGTCGCCCGAGCTGACTTTGCCGCTGAGGGTCGTGGCTTCGTCGCGGACGCGGTCGAGGATGCTTTGGTTGCGGCCGTTGCCGCGGTTCTCGAAGAGGCTGTCGAAGGCGAGCGACGGGTAGACCTCCATCGGCACGGGTGACGTCGCGGTCTGCCAAGAAATGTGCGAGCTGTAGGCCATCGAGAAGTTGGTCTCGTGGTACCCGGTGACGGGCTGCTCGCACCCGAGGACCATGCTGGGTTGGACGGTCTGTTCCTGGAAATGGTTCGCGAGCACCTGGTCCATGCTGATGTCGCCGCGAAGCTCGGCCCCTTTTTGGAGCGAAGCGCCGGAGAGGATGTTGCCGGTCTGGCCCGGGTGAATGCCGACGTGTGTGGCGTGGACGTTGAACAAACCGGTGATGAAATTCATCTTCGACTTGAGCAATTCCATGGGGGCGAGGCTCTTTCCCAGTTCCATGGAATTGCCGGCGCCCTTGGCCCACCAGTGATCGGCGTTGATGCCGCAGCCCATGAACACGGCGGCGAAGCGCTTGGGCGCAATCGCGGCCCCGGCATCTGCGCCAGAGACGGCCTGGCCCCAGACGGGGATCGACTCCAACCACGGCAGCGCCATCGCGACGCCCGCCCCGCGGAGGAACGTCCGCCGGGAGGCTGCCGTGCTGTTCCGCCTGACAATGTGTGGTCGTTGGGGGTTCATGGTCTCATTCCCTGGTTACTTGCGTATTCGCCCGCTTGTTGAGGAATTGCGGGCTGGTGACGATCACTTCGATGAGATTATCGAAGCGATAGCCGTCCGCCGCCAGCTTATTGCGCATGGCGGCTACCGTTTCATCGTCGGAAATGAGGAGAGTGCGCCCGAGTCCATAGGCGAGCATCTGGCGGCAGAGATTTTCGACGAAATCATTCTCCCGGCGATCGTGAATATACGATCGCAGTCCAGCGAGCCCCGAGCCTTCCGCGCCGCCGGGGAAGGTGGCGCGGGCGTCCACGGGCCGGCCGCCGAGATCGATTTTGCGTGACTCGCCGACGGGTCCGTAGCCTTCGAATACCAGGCCCATCGAGTCGAAGCGGGCGTGGCAAGCGGCGCAGGTTGGATCGGCGCGATGGCGCTCCAGCGTCTCGCGGAGGGTGAGGCTGCCGAGTTTCGATTCGTCACTGGGCAGCTCGGGCACTTTGGGCGGGGGCGGCGGGATGCGCTCGCCCAGGATCCGCTTGACCACCCAATTGCCGCGTTTGACGGGGCTGGTGCGCAGGCCGGGCGAATTCTTCGTGAGGAACACCGCCATCGGCAGCAGCCCGCCGCGATCGTAGCGCTTGGCGTTGTCGACGCGTGCCCACGCGCCGGGTGCGCCGTCCGGTAGCGGCATGCCGTAATGGCGCGCGAGCGTGGCGTTGACGAAGGTGTAGTCGCCGTAAAGGAAATCGAGGACGGATGCATCGCGGCGGGCGACGTCGAGGAAGAAGCGCACGGGCTCTTCAAACATCGCTTCGCGCAGGTCGTTATTGAATTCCGGGAACCGCGCGCGGTCGACGCTGTTGTGTTCCTGGAAACGGCGGAAGTCGAGCCAATTGCCGGTGAACTCGACCGCAAGCCCGCGGGCCCGCTCGTCACGGAGCATGCGCTTCGTCTGGGCGACCAATACTTCCGGGCGGTGCAATTCACCCGATGCCGCGAGATCGAGCAACTGCTGATCGGGCATGCTCGCCCAGAGGAAATAGCTCAGACGGCTGGCGAGCGCGGAGTCATCCAGCGGCCGCGCCTGGCCGTCGCCCTTTCGTGGCAGATCAAGCCGGTAGCAAAAGTGCGGCGACATGAGAACGCTCACGACCGCATCGCGCATCGCGTCCTCATGACTCAATCCATTTTCCTTGCGCAACGACTGATAGAACCCAATGATTCCGTCGCGCTCGGCGTTCGTCAGCGGCCGGCGGTACGCGCGCTGGGCGAATTTCAACAACGCCTGCAAGTGAATGGGCTCGGCAGCGACGCTCGCGCGCTCAACCCGGCGAACGCGGTCGGAGATCTCGTTGAAATAATCTTCGATCGCCTTCACCGCGACCTCCCCCGCGCCCCGGCGAAGGGCCTTGGACAGGTAGACGTCGGTCACCCGCTTGATCTTTGCTTCGGAGACCGCGTCCTTGTCCTCGGCGCGGACGAAATCAAATTCCTGCCCGCGGACGAAGCTGGACTCGGCGCGTTCGTACCAGAGAAAGCTGCTGTATTGCCGGGCGGGAATGGAGGCGACGTAATCGAATTCCTGCCAGAGCCGGTCGAGCTCGCGTTGCTCACCCTCGTTGAGCATGAGCTGGTACAGCGGGCCATCGTCGCGGAAGTAGCCCATCTGGTTATGAAAGCCGGCGCTGAGCAGGCGGCCTGTCAGGTCCTTCTCGCCATTGGGGTCGAGATAAACGCGGGCGCGCTCGGAGACGAAGAAGGCGTCTGGGAACGTCTCGCAGAAGCGCGTGAAGGTCGATTCGTAACGGGCTGCCGCGTCGGGGTCAGCAGGGATTGCCATTGCCCGCGCCGCCACTGATCCTTCGGGGATTCGGGCGGGTGCGAGCTTCAGCGCGCCGCCCGCGTACCGCATGCGGTTGGCGGCGAACTGACGATCCTTCCATAGAACCAGCGGCTGCGAGCCGTCGCTGATCGCGGGCGAAGTCAGATTGGCCACATGGGGGACGAGCTTGGCGCGGAGGCTCACGACGAAGTCGCGCATCGTCACGCAGCCGGCCCGGGCCGCGGCGGCTTGATCGTTTCCACCCGCGGGCAAATCGCCCCACAGGGCCTGAAGCGCGGCGATCGGACCCACGTCTTCCGCTGGGTCCGTGAGCGTGGCCCAGATCGTCGCGAGGTACTTGGCGCTGAGGCCAGCCTCCTTCGCGATGTCATCAAGTGTCGCCTTTGGCAGACCGAGCGCGGCGCGATTCTTATATCGCCACGCGGCTTGGAAGTAGTCGGCGTAGTCGGTGTGTTGGCGCTGATAGAAACGGATGATCCGGTTCACGCAGAATTTATCGCGGTCGGTGTCGGCCACGACCGGGTGCGGGGCGAATTCGATGCCGTCGGATTCGAGCACGAGGTGCTCGGAGACAAACCGGGCGGCCTCGAGGTATTTCTTCACGAGGCTGGGAGTCATCGTGAGGGATTCGCCGGAATTGTCGAAGCCCGCTTCGTTCGCCGGGTCAACCGGGAACTCCTTTGCCGGCCGAAGATCGACGCCGGTCAGGTCGCGGATGGTGTAGTCGTATTCGGCGTTGCTCAGTCGGCGGGCGAAGACGGGTCCCGGGTCGCCGGCGTTTTTGTGTGCTTCGTATTTGCGCACGGCCTGAACCCACTCGATCACCTGCTGGCTCTGCGCCGGCGCGGGATGCTGCTTTGCCTTTTGCGGCGGCATCTCCTTCGCGTCGAGCCGCTCGGCGACCAGTTCCCAACGCGGGTAATCTTTGGCCGCGGATGCGGAGGTCGAATAGATGCTCAGGTCGAGATCGCCCTTGGCTTTGTCCTGGCCGTGACAGGATATGCAATACGTCTCGACGAACGGGCGCACTGTTTCTTGGAACCCGCGTTCGAGTTTCGTCGCGGCAGGATCGTCCACGCTCGCCGCTTGGGCGGCTGATGCGGCGAGAAAAATGATAAGAACGATCGCACGTTGCATCGAGGCTCGCGGGTCCGTATGACGAAATGCATGGGCGGTTTCCGTCGAGAGGCCGACGGCGATGCCCACTAGCGGAAAGTACAATCGGAACCGCCGCACGTTTCAGATTAGGGTCCGTTGATTTGGTCTACTTCTCACTCATTTTCGCGCCGCACTGGCAGATGAAGGGCTTGAGCTGATGCGGGCGGATGGAGGAGGGGTTTCGCAGTTCGAT
>JAQGHP010000104.1 GCA_028288775.1 Phycisphaerales bacterium
GACCGAATACAAGTCGCTCGGCAATTTTGTGACCGTTCTGCTTTCGGTCGCCGTCACCGTTTATTTCTGGCGGCTCAACGTCAAAGGCATTCACGAATCCAGCGACAAGGCGCTACGAATCATGCAGCTCACCACGGTGATGGGCGTGATCATCATCGGCTGGAGCATCTTCACGATCTGGCACCGGCACATCCCCATCCACGCGCCGCCATTGCATCCCGTCTTTACGCAAAGCAGCAAAGACCCCACCCGCCAGTCGTCAGCCGGATGGCTCGAGCACGCGCCGGCGTTTTTGGGCATGATCGGAATCATCGTTGCCTTCGGCCACTCACTGCTCGCCATGAGCGGCGAAGAATCGCTGGCGCAGGTCAACCGCGAGATCCAGGCGCCCAAGCTGAAGAACCTCCTCCGCGCCGGTTTTGTCATCTTCCTATACTCGATGCTCCTGACGAGCCTCATCAGCTTTTTCGCGGTGATCATCATCCCCGACGGCATGCGCGTCACCACGCAAATCGTCCTCAACGGCCACCCCCCCACGACCGCAGGGACGGATTACGTTGAAGTGGATTACGTTCGTAAGAGTGTCCCGCCCGGCGGAACAGCCGTGGCGGAGTGGGGCAATCTCCTCGACCGCACCACCGACGCCAGCGGCAAAGTCCAGGTGCACACGACGCCCCAGGTGAAGGTCGTCGACAGCCGGGTTGAGCACATCGAGCGTGACGACGGCACCTACCGCGACAACCTCATCAACGGGCTGGTGCAGTATCTTGCCGGCCCTTCGTGGCTCACGATCATCATGGAGGCGTTCGTCGTCATCGTCGGCTTCCTGATTTTGGCCGGCGCAGTGAACACGAGCATGATCGGCTCCAACGGCGTAATGAACCGCCTGGCCGAGGACGGCGTCCTCACCCCCTGGTTCCTCCACCCGCAGCCGCGATACGGAACGACGCATCGGCTGATCAACCTCGTCGCGATCCTTCAAATCATCGTGATCGTCGCGAGCTGGGGCGACGTCAACACGCTGGGCGAAGCCTACGCCTTCGGCGTGATTTGGTCGTTCGTGTTTATGACGCTCGCAATGGCCGTCTTCCGCTTCAAGGATAAATCCCCCCGGCAATATCGCGTGCCGCTCAACATCCGATTCCTGCGCAAGGCCCGCGCCGCGATCGCCGCCATTCCGAGCGGGCCACTCCCACAAGTCGCGACGGCCACCGACCTACTCGGCCATCCCAACGTCTCCGTGAGCCAGTCGGCCCCCGCGGACGGTGTCGCGCCCAAGCCCGCGACAGATGGCGCGCCCGCGGACCCGGATTACATCGACATCCCGATCGGCATCATCATGGTCTGCATCGTGCTGCTCTCGACGGCGCTGATCAACCTGATCACGAAAAAGACGGCGACGATCTGGGGCGTCGGCTTCACCCTGGCGTTCCTGACGGCGTTCATTATTTCGGAGACGATTACCCACCGCCGTCGCAAGGGCGCAGCGCATGAGCACCTGGAGCAATTCAACGAGAAATCCAGCCCGCAGGTGACGGTGGAATCCGTGGGCCTGGTGCATGCGCATCCGGTGCTGGTCGCCGCCCGCGGCCCGCGAAGCCTGCCGGTGCTGGAAAAAATCCTGCGCGAAACCGACACCCGCAAGCGCGACATCGTGGTCATCACCTGCAAGGTGATCCCGCCGATGACGCAAGGCATCACGCACGAAGAAACCCAGATCGACGACAGCGACCGCGCCCTGCTGACGCGCATCGTGACGGTCGCCGAGGAAGTCGGCAAGCAGGTCTTCCCGGTCGTCATCCCGACGAACAACCCGCTCTATGCCATCGCCTGCGCCGCGCGCGACCTCAAGGCGACGGAAGTGGTCCTGGGCGTTTCAGAAAAATTCCACGCCGAGGAACAGTTGGAGCAGTTCGCGCTGGCATGGGGCAGCGCCACCGCCGAGCCGGGCGTCAGCGGCGACATGACCGTCCGCATCCTCGGGCCGCAGGTGGAGATCAAGGAGCGGTTGGAGTAGTCCGCGAAAACCAAGTGGATCAGCCGCCCGTCGGCTGTGTCATTGCGCCGGAATTCCGAACCATGTAGGGTGGGAGTACTCGCCCCCCATCAGCCAGTTGACGCAAGCGGTGGGCGAGTACGCCCACCCTACATGGCTTTCCTTCCGCGGCGCATCACAACCCATGTGGCACAGCCGCCCCCGGCTGTGTTTTCTCGTTCCGCCTTCGGCGGATCACAACCCATGTGGCACAGCCGCCCCCGGCTGTGTCTTTCTTCTTCCCGCCTGCGGCGGAATCACAGCCGGGTCGGCTGTGCCACATCACGGAACTGCTAATCCTGGCCTCGTTAATTTGAGAGCCACTCTCCCTCATCCTCTCTGCCCCGAGTTCGAGGGAGAGGAGACCAGAGTGTGAATCGGCGCGTTAGGCCTGGCACGCCTGTAGCGGATTTTCCGCCCGGGTACCGTTATGCCCCATGCGAGTCGGCTCAAATAGGCCTTCACCGGACGAAGCCTCATCGCGTATAGTCGCCCGCATGAGTTCGTTTCTAACTCGTGTTTTCAATACATCGCCGCAGGCCGCAGCTCATCCGCAAACGATGAAACCGTCCATTGAGAAGCTGGAAGACCGCCGGCTTCTCAGCGCGTTCGTCGCGCACATTAACTTTCAGCCTGCGAAGGTCGCCGTTCCCGATGGGTACGTCGCCGACACCGGCGCATTGCTCGGCGACCGGGGGAACGGCCTCACGTACGGGTGGAACGTCAACGAATCGAAGCAGATGCGCTTCCACAAGACGAAGCTGGCCGCGGACGTTCGTTATGAAACGGACGTGGTCACCCGCCTGGGCACCAAGCGCCGTGCCGCGGACACGTGGCAGATCGCGATCCCGGACGGGGAATACACCGTGCATCTCGTGACGGGGGACGGAACCACCGGCTGGGGGCGCTCACAGGTACTCGTCAACGGCTCACCCGTTCTCGACGCCACGGCCACCCGCAAGCAGCGTTGGCTCGAAAGCACCTTCCTCATCACCGTCACCAACGGCACCCTGTCAGTGACGAGCGGCCCCAAGTCGAGAGCCAATCGGCTGGCCTACCTGGACATTACGCAAAACGTCACGACCCAGTCGCCAACGCCCACTCCTACGCCAACACCGACCCCCACCCCGACACCGACGCCGACGCCCACCCCGACCCCAACGCCAAACTTGTCCACGCTCACCTGGCACTCGGTCGCGCCGATTCCCGTCGGCCTTACCGAGGCGATGGGCGAAGGCGTGAACGGAAAGCTCTACGTCTTCGGCGGATACACCGGTACCAACTACCTCCCCAGCACGCGGGTCTATTGCTACGACCCGGCGACCAATTCCTGGTCGCGAAAATCCGACATGCCCGTGGGCACCACGCACACCGGCACCGCCGTGGACGGCCAATACGTCTACCTCGCCGGCGGCTACCCGCCGGACCTGGTCCACAACTATCAGATCTTTGCAACGACGGCGGTGTGGCGCTACGACACGATCAACGACACGTGGATGGCAATGCCCGCGCTCCCGCAGGGCCGCGGCGCAGGGAACATGGCCATCGTGGGGCAGGTCCTCCACTATTTCAGCGGCGCGGACATCGGCCGCACCGACCGCCACGACCACTGGGCCCTCGACTTGAACAACCTCGCCGCGGGATGGGTCACCGAAGCGCCGATCCCCACGGCAAGAAACCACGTCGGCGCTGGATCGATCGGCGGAAAAGTCTACGCCATCGGCGGCGCGGCCAACCAGGACGCCAATGAAACCGCGCTAAGCGTCGTCGAGTCCTACGACCCCGCGACCAACCAGTGGTCCACCGTCGCGTCTCTGCCGACGCCCCGGGCGCTGATCATGTCCGGCGTGGACGTCTTCGCCGGCCACATCCTCGTCGGCGGCGGCGAAACCGCATACAACGTCCCCACCAGTCAAATCACCGCCTATGACCCAACCACCAACACCTGGACCCAGCTCACCCCAATCCCGCTCAAGCGGACTTCGGGAATTCTCAAGGACCTGGGCAACGAACTGATCTTCACAACGGGCCATCCGGGCTTTAACACGAACACCTGGATCGGCACGTTTTCCTGAGAAGCCCGTTGATCGCAGAGCGTTCACACACGGCGCGCCGTGGCGTGGCCTCTTGTCCCCTCTCCCGGTGCGCCGGGAGAGGGTTAGGGTGAGGGCTCTGCGTTCATGATGAGTGATGAGTGAACCGTGACAGGGAGAATGCCCCGTCACGTTTCACTCATCACTCATCCCGCGTCTTCGGACCCTCACCCCTGCCCTCTCCCGTGTACAGACCGGGGACATGGGTAACAGTCGTCCGGGGACATGGGTGACACTTACCTTCCTCCAGT
>JAQGHP010000208.1 GCA_028288775.1 Phycisphaerales bacterium
CGGGACGCTCCCGGAGGCGATGATGCTGCCCAGCAGGTCAATCGATCCGTTGACATACACGGTGGAGGGGCCGTCGAAGGACAGCGTGCCGCTCTGTGGTATCGTAAGTGAAGTGAACCAGTAGGTCCCGTGTGGAAGCGTGACGCTGCTGCTGACGGTGTAGGAGGACGGGATCGATCCGGGGTTGGTGCCCGGGCTCCAGGCGGGCATCGCCGGGGCGGCGATGGGAGTAGTCTGGGTCGTCGTCGCCCCGCTGATGCTGAATCCGCTGACGCTGCCGGCGGGCCCCAGGAGCACGTCGCCCTGGAGGAGGTCGTTATTTCCCGAGATGACGGTCCCGTTGGAGCCCACGAGTCCCTTGCTGCCCGCCCCGGCATGCGTGGGGAGCGTCGTGTTGGAAGAGTTATAACTCGCCACGAAAGTGTTGTTTTTGACAGTGAAGCTGCTTAGCCCAATGAACCCACCTGTGGCGTTGTCGGAATAGGAAGCGACGGACGTGGCATGCACGTCGCAGGTCGCCTGCCCCACGACCCGGCCGAAGAACAACGTCACCGCGTTCCCGCGGGCCGCGGTGCAGACCGCGGTCACTTTGACCGCGTTCGACGGTGTCCCCCCGGCAGTGAAGGCCGAGCCGGACCAGTTGCCCGCTACGATGTCCCCGGTTTGCAGAGCATAGGAAGTCCCATTCACCGTCTGCTCGGCGGCTGAAGCCTTCGCGTAGGCCACCGCGTTTCCGGCTTCCAGCCCCTGCGCCCCATACCGTGCCGCGGCGTCCGCCACGCGCTGGAGTTGCGTCTTCACCAACTCCACCCGCCCCAGATCCACCGCCAGGGAAACGATGGCCGAAATCGCGGTGAGCGCGATGACCGCCCAAATGACCGTCACCCCGCGCCCGTGCTTTTTTGTTCCAATCGTCTTTCGTTCACGCATTTTCCGGCTCCATGAATCCGGGGCTGCCGGGCGATCGGCCGGGCAGTTTCCCTCGTGCTTCATCGGAAGTTTGCGAGATCGACTTAATGGGTTTGGGCCGGCTCGGCCCGATAATGCACCGTCCGAACGTAGAGAGGACGGGGAAATCGCGAGGCGGGCGGCACCCGGGTTTACTTCGCGGGATGTAGCGCGAGGCGCAGCGATTTGAGATCGGCGGCGAGCTTTTGGCGGGCGGCGACAATGCCGGTGAAATCGAGCTTGTGCCCGGCCGCCATCGTGGTGCGGTCATTTTGCATCGCCAGTTGCAGTTGCTGCACCGTGGCGGTCAGGGTGGGAACCCCGGAGGCCGGGTCGCCCGGCAGGAGGCGCGCCCGGCGGGCGGCCTGCTGCGCCAGCCGCAATTGGTGCATCGCCGTCCGGTACGCGGCAGAGTCCGTACGCAAAGTCGTGGCGAACGTGCGGAGCGCCTGCACGCGCTGGGTGCGGGCCGTCGCCAGCGCCGTGCGGTCGAGCGCGACGAGGGCAGTGAAGTCCGCGGGCGTAGTGGGTGGGGGCGGAGCCGGGGTCTCGATCGGCGGCGGAGTCGTGCCGACGGGCGTGGTGCCCGTCCCGGTATTGCCGGCGCCCGTCCCGCCCGAGCCCGTGGAACCCGTGCCCGAACCCGCGCCCGTTCCGGTGCCAGTACCGGTACCGGTGCCATTGCCGCCCGAGCCAGTACCGCCCTGCGAAGGCGGCGGCTGCGGGCCGCCGGAGGGCGGGGGCGTCGTCGCGGGCGGGGTGTTGGCGACGGAGACGATGCTATTGCTCGCGCCGCTGACGAAGCTCCCAGCCCCCTGCCCGCCGGAGCCCGTGGCGTACACGTTGTTAGACTCTGTCGCGCCGCGGTTAAACACGGCGGTCTTCAAAAATACATTGCCCGTCAGTTTCGTCCCCGACCAGTCACCAATGAGATTGCCGAACACGCTGTAGATCGAGGCATTGAGCGTGTTGTTGTAGATGTTGTTGTTGCGGGCGTTGTAGTTGAGCTTCAGCCCGTAATCGACGTTGGAAACGATGTTGTTGTGAACGACGTAGCCGCTGGAGTTGTTGTCGAGGAACAGCGCTGTCTGGCCGAAACCGCCGCTGTGCATGGCGTAGATCTGGTTGTACGCGATCTCCGTGCCGCCGCCGTTGGTGTCCACGCTATAGACGCCTCCCGCCTCGGTGGTCTGCAGGCCGATGTCGTGGAGCGTGTTGTAGAGGATCTTAATTGCCGTTCCCGAGTGCGTGATGCCCGAGCGGCCGGTGTTGTAGATCGTGTTGTGGTCGATCTCGACGTGCGAAGCATAAATGCGGACCGCCGCGCTGTCTGACGCACCGTAGTCCACGTCGTGAATAACGTTGTTGGTGACGCGTGCGCCGGACGCTTCGACCAGGATTCCATCGCCCGGGCTGAAGGCGATCGTGCAGTTCTCGATGATGCTGTTCGCCCCGCGGAGCGTGACGCCGCTATTGGTCGGCGCGCTCCAGCCGTTGGTGTCGATGAGGAACTGATTCGTGTAACGGACGTTGACGTGGTTGATCACCTCGCCCGTGGAGCCGGCGTTGGAATTGACGGTCGCGGCGAAGATGTTCAGGTTCTGGATCGTGATGTACGGCTGATCGCTCACGTCGAACGCATACAGCCTTCGCTTGACTTCGACGTCATGGCCGGCGGGGCTGTCACTCGAGGGCATCCACGCATACAGCTTGCCCGATGGATCGCGGTACCACTCCGCCACCCCGTCGAGGGCGTGATACAGGCCGGTCAGGTAATACGCATTCCCCGCGGTCGGCAGTTCGTATTTGTCGTTGGGCTTGAACGAAAAGGTCACCTGCCCGGGGGCCGAGCTGGTGACGGTCCCGGTCTGCGCGACCCACGCCTGCCCCGCGGCAATGTGGATGATCGCGCCTTTCCAGTAATTTGCCGCCTGGGTGAGGGCCGGATCGTAGATCGTGGCCGTGGAACCGCTGACGGTCGCCTTGGCGACTTTGCCCAGAGTCGGGTGCGAGACGTCGAGGCTCGTGTTGGGGAAGCGGGCCTCGTTGATCATCCGGCCATCGACGAAGACTTGATTGTTCCCCTCGCCCAAGTCCCACGGCATGGCGGCGGTGTAAATGGAACCGCCGGCGTTCGACCAGCCGCTTACCGCGTCCGCGCCGCTGACGGTGACACTTTCCCCGTTGTATGCTTCGAAGATGATCGGGGCCGAAGCGGTTCCTGCGTGCTGGGGCGTGACGGTTTCATGATAGATGCCGGCCCGGATTTCGACCTTATCGCCCGCCTGGGCGACGTTCGCGGCCTGCTGGATCGTCTTGAAAGGTGCGGAAATCGTCCCGGGGTTGCTAGGCGAGCCGGAAGGGGAAACGAACCAGCTCGTGGAAAGCAGGGTTCGCGATTCCAGGCCTTCGACATGGCCGTTGCCGCAATGTATCGCCCGGGAGAAGATGGAGGCCCGCGCCTTGGTGGTCCTGCTCACGTCTGCGGAGGATGCCGGGCGAAAATGCACCGAGAGACCATTCCTTTCCCCGGTAAACGCCGGGGCACAAGCCCATATAAAGACGGGGCTTACAAGCAATCCCTTGCGAACTACACGATTGAAATACGACTCAATCGAACGCGAATGTCGATCCCCCCGTCATCTGCACTTGTCTACACGTCGGCGAATGTTTCCCGGTCCTGAAGCAGCAAGAACCCCCAAACTGCCACAAAAGCCCAGCCATTCGGTACGAGTGTGAGGGAGGTATAAAGTGGGGGGTTCAGCTTGGCAAGATGCAATTATCGGACTTCGAAAAAAAACTTAACGGGCGGTTTTTACTGCCCTTGGGCGTCAAGCCTGCGGGGTAAGGGATGCCGACTCCACAAAGTCCGCCAGGTCGCTGAGGGGAATGGGCAGATGCCGCGGGCTGAGCGAGCCCGGTTTCGCGCCGACCGTGTGATCGCCCGTGAGCCAGAGAACGGGAATCGGGCCGCCGGCACGTGCGGCGACGGCGCGTTGAATATCGGTGACCGCAAACCCGCGTGCGCCGGCCTCGGGGGCGACTACCACGATGGCCCCATACGCCGCGAGTTCTTCGCCCTTGGGAAGGTGGTCATACACGTCCGTCTTCGCGAGCAACCCCAGCGCTGCCGCAAGCGGATCGAATTCTGAATAAGATGGCTCGCGGGCCAGCCATACGCGCGTTTGCTGCTGGGGGAACAGGGGCTTGAGCATCTCCTCCTCGTCGGCCGGGGTCAGCCGGGCGAGCATCGCCGCCAGGCAAATGATCTCGGCGCGGAACTCCTCGGCGCGCGGGGCCACGGGATTCTCCACCCCCACCGCTTTGCGGCAGGCGGCGCGCAGCAACGGGCTCACCGGCGCATCCACGGAGGAAGACAGCAGGAGTCCGTTCGCGTAAAGCTCGGCATAGTTCATCGCCTGCGCCATCTGGGCGATCGAGCCGGTCGGACGCGCGCTGTGCATCGCCTCCACGGGGCCGCGGATGTTATCCGGCAGGCCCATGCACGTCATGACGGCGTTCGCAAGCTCGCCGCGCGTCATCCCGATCATGCGCCGCTCCAACTCGGCGCGGGGCTTTCCCGTGAGCGTCTGGGCTTCGCAGACCTGCTGCAATTCGCGACCGAATTGCGTGCGGATCAGGATTTCGCCCAGGTCGTGGCAAAGCCCTGCCAGGTACGCCGTCCCGCCCTGCTGGGCGTCCACGGGCGCGATCAGCGTCTCGCACAAACGCGCCACCGCGAACGAATGTTGCCAGCAGCGGATCGGATTGAAACCGTCCATGGCGGTCGCGGGCATGGCGTCGAAGATGCCCACGGTCGCGGCAATGTTGCGGACGGTGGAGCAGCCAATGTTCCGGACGGCATCGGTCAGCGTCGTCACCGGTCCGCGCTTGGAAGCGTACGTGGCACTGTTCGCCGCCTGCAGGACGCGCACCGACAACGTCGAATCGCGCGCGATCAGGCCGGCGATCTGTGCCGCGTCCGCGCGCGGCGAACCCGCGAGCGATATGACATTGGCCACCGCCCCGGAGAGCGTCTTGCCCTGCATCGAAGCCCTCACGCGGCTCAGGCACTCCTCGGCCGTCAGAAGTTCCGGCACCGGGGCATCCGGGCCCGGCACGGGAGTGGCCTTCGGCGACGCGACCTGCGCCGCAGGCGACACCGGAGCCCCGGGAGCGCCCCGGGCTTGTCCGCCGCTCGCGGTTTCGCGTGTCCGCGCCGCCCCGGCCGTTGCCGGCTCCAAAGCGGACGCCGGCGCGGGCGTGGACGCCGGCGCCGCGCCCGCAACCAGCGCGGCCCCCTTCCCCTCCACCAGTCGCTTGCCCACGCGCTCGAGCAGTTCCGTCAGCGAGAACCGCGACTTCAACAGGTAATCGCGTACGCCAAACCCCGCGGCCTGCATGACGCACTGCTTGTCGGCCATGGCCGTCAGCAGGATCACGGGCGTGGCGTCAAATGCCTTCTCACGGCGAATGGTCTTCAGGAACGTGAGGCCGTCCATCACGGGCATCGAAACGTCCAGCAGGATGAGGTCGGGTTGGTGCGATTGGAGCAGGGCAATCCCCTCCTTGCCGTTGGCGGCGCAGCAGGTTTCGTAGCCCGCCATGCGCAGGGAGGCCGCGATCGGATCGCGGAAGATTGCCATGTCATCGATAACGAGAATCTTGCTCATGCGGTCTCCTTTGCCGCGGCGGGGGCCGAAACGACGAGCCGGCCCGTGCCGCTGATAGGCCCGGGCAGGTCCGCCCGCATCCGAACGGTGATCGTCGTCCCCACGTCCAACGTCGATTCGACGCCGATTTCTCCGCCATGGGCGGCGACGATTCCCTTGCAGATCGCCAATCCCAGCCCCGTGCCCCCGACGTGCCCGCCGACCACGCCCGAATTGAGCGCGAAAGCCTCCCCCAGCCGGGAGGTGATTTCCGCCGGAATTCCGCACCCCGTATCGCTGACGCGCAGGAGCAGCCATCGAAGCCCGTCGTCGTCCTCCTCCACCGCCGCGTCAACGCGAATCATGCCAAGGGCGGTGTGCTTATGGGCGTTACTAAGCAAGTTGGTAATAAGGCGGCGCACGGCCTCCGCGTCCCCGCAGATGACCGCGTCCTGCGGCTCGACCCGCGCCTCCAGGGTTACCGCCGACGCGTCCACCAGCGGGCGCGTGGTGTCCAGTGCCTCGGCGCAGACGTCGGCCGCACGGAATGAGGACCAATTCCAGCGGCAGTGCCCGCTGTTGAGGCGCGCCGCCTCGAGCAGGTTGTTCACCGTGTCGCTCATCCGGACGACTTCCTGTTGCATGCTCCGCAGGAACGTGTCGGTCTCCGCCATGCCGTTCGAGCCAGGATCCAACAGCAATTCGCTCATCGCCCGCATCCCCGCCAGGGGCGTGCGCAGCTCGTGCCCGACCACGCCCAGGACCTGCTCGTGCGCCTTCACGGCGTCGCGCAGGTTGTTGCGCTCCTGCTCGATTTCCTGCGCCCGGCTGCGCTCGGTCAGGTCCACCACCCACGCCACGCCACAGTCGCCCCCCGCCTCGAACGCGGTCGCACCGATCAAGACCGGAATGCGCACGCCGTCTTTCCGGACGAATTGCTTTTCGAATGGTTTGCACGTTCCGCGGACGCGCATTTGCTCGAGCGCATCGTCATCGAGCGGCGCGAATTCGGGCGGGGTGATTGCGTTCCACTGCAACGCGCCCATCTCCAGCTCAGAGCGCGTGTAGCCGAGCATGCCCAGGTAGGCAGCGTTGGCGTCGGTGATGCGGCCCGACACGTCCCAGAACAGGATCCCGATCATGTCGGATTCGATGACCTGGCGCAACCGCCGCTCGCTCGCCTCCAACGCCTCCCGCGCTTCGGTACGGGCCGTGATGTCTTCGATGATGGCGTCGATCCGCACCGGTTTTCCGGCGGCGTCCCGCATGACCGCGGCGTTGACGTGTACCCAGATCGTCCGCCCGGCCTTGTGTACGTAGCGTTTCGCGAACGAGATCTCCGCGACAGGCTCGTTGAACACCCGCTCCATGGCCCGCGCCGACATCGCCAGGTCTTCCGGATACGTGATTTGATAGATCGTCTTCTTTAGCAGCTCGTCCGCGCCATAGCCGGTAACCTCGCAGAGCTTGCGGTTCACGCGGAGAAACCTGCCTTCCTCCGGGTCGATCTGGCACTTGGCGACGCTCGCCAGCTCGAACATCGCGCGGTACTCCGACTCGCTCTTCTGCAAGGCGTCGACCGCGTGCTGGACGTTCAGCTTCTCCTGCGCGTGGGCGAATTCGAGCCTCGCCTGCCGGCGGGCCAGTTCGCCCATCTCCCGCGCGCTGCGCACGCACGACCAGAGCAGGAACACGTCCTCGAAGAGCACCCACGTCACGTGCTCGAGCCACCGCCAGTGGGAGGAGCTCAAAGCCCCGAACACCGATTCGGTCCAGAACACGCCGCGGAGCGCGTGGTCCGCGGCGATGACCAGCGTCGCCGGAACCAGCACCCGCCAGTCACGGTAAAAACTGAGGAACGCCAGCGAGCCGAAAATATGGAAGTGCGTCTCGATCCGCCCGCCTGACACGTGGATCAGCAGCGCCGAGTGCAGCGCCTGCGCGGCGGAGATCACGTAGCGCGTCCGCCGCTCGCCCGGCCGCAACAGAATCAGCGCGATCGGAAGCCCCGCGACCAGCCCGCCCAGCAAAACCGCCATCAGGATGTGCGGATGGATGTGACGGTCCAGCCCCTCCCATGCCGTGGACGAAATCCGCAGCGCGATCGCAACGCCCGCGAACCACTGCAAAACCAGCAACATGCCGAAGAGCCGATCGGTGTTCTTCCACAGCGCACGCTCCTGCTCGCATCGCAGGACAGCCGCACGGCTGCTAATACGCTCCGACAGAGCAATGGGCGTGCTTATTTCTGGCACCGTGCCTCCCCCGGCGCCCCCAGCATCGCGTCCTTGCTGAACAGCGGGCATCCGTAAACGTGTGTCGAAGAAATGTGCAGGCGGTCATGGCGGACGAGCGACAGGATTGCGTCCAAACCGTCGTTGTTGCCCTCGTGGCCTCGGCTGGCGGTGATGCCGCCTCGGAATACGAGCCCGCCCCCTGCGTCGTAAACCGCCACCTGCCCGGAAGCGGTCGCGCCGAAGGCTCTCGCTTCGCCGCCTTCATCGTCGATGACGACGCTGACACCCGGTATTTGTTGTGCCGCACGCCAGGTGTCGCTGTGTACCCATTCGTCAGTCGTGCCCCGCAGCCGGATGAACAGCACCCGCGCCACCAGGCCACCCCCCGACCGCGCCATCAATACCTCAAGTTCGCGGATGCTCGCTCGTGAGCACGGGCATTGCGGATGAACCGCCATCACCAGCATCGGAAGACCCGATCCCCGCGGGGCCACAACACCGCCCGGCCAACGCTCGGGAACGCGCCCCCCAAGGACGGCCGGCGTGCCGGCGTATCGGTCCATCGCGAAGGCGCCCGCGGCAACGCCCACAGCCCAAAACGCGACGGCGAGATGGCCTGTAACGAGTTTTCGTAATACAAGAGGGAGCACACCTAATCAGTCGGCAAAATGGAGTGCTGGAATAAGTGTTACCATATTCTTGGCGCTGAGTTTGAAGGTCCGATAACACAGCACTCATCAGATACACCCGCTACGCGCCGGGCGCGCGGCCGATGTTCGACAGGTACGCCGGCGTTGACGCCAACCCGCCCCAGCTATCGGGCTTATGGTTGGCCTCGAAGATCTTCCGCAACGTCTCATCGTACGGAACCAGCGCCTCCCACAACACGCCCGGCGATTGCTTCCATCGCGCGTCCGCGGCTTCGCCGTCCATTCGGCGGAACTTCGCCCCGTTCATCTTCCCGTCCCACATGAAATCGCGGTTGGTCGCGATCAGCCGATCGATGTCCTGTCTGTCGAAAACCAGCCCGTGCTCGTACGCCGCGACAATGCCCTCGAGGTCGATGCCGTAGTATCCCCCGTTGGGGTGAACGCCCTCCCAATGCTTGGGCGCGCCATCCGGCTTCACGTCCCACGGCCCGGCTTTATCCCAGTAGTTCCAGACGTAAAACTTCCCATCACGCAGGCGCATGCGCGACTTCATTGCCGCGAACCACTTTTCGGCGCGGTCACGGTATTGCGGCTTTCCCGTCACGTCGTGGAGGGCCAGAATCCAAAGGGCGACGAGGTTCTGCTTATTGGCCGGGAGTGAAAAGCCGTCCGTCTTGCGACGCTCGTAGCCTTCGGTCCAGCGGTTATTTTTCTGATCGATCCCGAAAGCCGGGACCACCCACACGCCGCCCGTCTTCACCTCGCGCCAGCAGCCCCGGCTGTCCCACTTATCGAACACCTTCTCGCTCAGTTCGAGATATTCCCGCGCCTTGTCGCCGTACTTCTCCTTGAGCGCCGGCGTGCGCCGCACCGCATTCGCCATAAGCACCATCGGCCGCAGCGCCATCGCCTCGCCGAGGATATTGTCCGTGAACAACCCGGGCACGACTGCGGTGCTCGCGCCGTCGTCTTTGGGCCAGCCGACGAATCCGTCCGGCTCTTTTATGCCGCGTTTGACCCAGGAATCCGACCAGTCGACCAGCCGGTCCAGCCACTTCACATCCCCCGTCGCGAGATAGCCGTAATAGAAGCCATTCGAAATCGGGCTGACCAGCCACCCGAGTTCCTCGCCCGTCTCCCGGTCGCACGCCCGCCCCCGCGCCTCGCCCAGAATGCTTGGCTCCCACCGCGCGAGCCAGTCCTTCGCCAACTGCGGGTCCACCCCGACCGCCGGTCGCGAGGCCGGGGCGGCCGATGTCTCACGCTGCAAAACGTTGAGCGCTCCAATCGTTCCCGACAGAATCGGCAGTAAAGGCCCGGCGGCCAGCGCAGATTCCGCGGCACGGGTGAGAAATCTTCGCCTCGTAAGTGCTGGGACCATGACGGGACCTCCAGGATTTGGACTGCAACCGTGACCACGAGATGTTTACTGCTTTTCGCGCGGCCAAGGCCGTTCGAGCCCCACCGTTTAGCCGCCCCGCTTGCGGGGCGCTTTTGGGAGCGCTCGGAGAAGCGGCCCGCAAGCGCGGCGGCTAAACAAATGGACAGCCCGCCTTGAGGGCGGCGCGAAAAGCAGTATACCCGATCCCCGTTTCGGCTCCCCCATTGTTTAGACTCCCCCATCCGCACAGATCGACCGCACATGTCGCAGCATTGCCTTCGTCCCCTCCCCCGGTACGCCGGGGGAGGTTAGGGAGGGGGTTCGTCGGACGATTGAGCTTCTCGAAAGGTGTGTTACCATCCGCACTTCACTAAATATCACATTCTTTGGGTAGCTCGAAGAGAATCCTACGGAGTCGGCTCATGCGTTTTGAAAAACTGTCGTATGTCCTGGCGTTAGGCCTGGCGCTCGCAACTACGGCGTGCACCCGCAACCAGGGCGTCGCGGCCAATCCATCCGCCGCCCCGGCACCCGTCAACGACGCGCCCACGGCCGCCGTCCCCGACCGCCCGATCCAATACCGGGCGGCGGACTGCCATCTGCACCTCGTCGATTTCCTCCAGCGCACGGACGGCATTCGCGCCGCGCTCAAGGCCATGGACCGTTGCGGCGTCGAAGATGCCGTCGTCAGTGGAATGCCGCTCGTAAAGGAATGGCCGCAGGAAGAGCGCCTGCGCCCCGAGTATTACCTGGAGGACGACTCGCGCTGCTACTGGTACTCGGCGACGGACGTGCTCGTCGCCCGTGAAGTGCAATCCCTCCCGCCCGATCAGCAAA
>JAQGHP010000325.1 GCA_028288775.1 Phycisphaerales bacterium
CGATCAAGACCGCGACAGAGTCGTTGACTTGCCGGATGATCCCCCCGTTACCGCGCGGCGTGGAAAGGATCTTCGTACCCCCATGGACTTCCATCGCCGTTTAGGGCTTAACCCAGATGGCTCTGCCGTCACGGGCCAGCGTGAAGAACTCATCCGTTATATCAACTTGAAGCTGGCGGCGCTGGGCGCGCCGGTTGCCGGGGACGCGGCACGCACCGAGTTCCTCGACGTCGCGCACGATCTGCTCGCCGATTACCGGGAATTCGCCCGCCTGCTCGACGGGCACCTGTGCCCCGCCGACCAGCGCATTCAGGCATTTCTCGATTCGCACTTCGCGGACGAACACCTCGTGGGCGCGCTGCGCCTGCCGGGCAACACTTTCGTCGTCGACCGCCACGGCATGGCCCGGGAGATGTCGTTGCCCATCGACGGCAACGAGCACAAGACCGGCTACCTCGACAGTTATCGTGTCCGCCAGGGGGCACTGCACAACCCGCGCAGCGACCGACGCACGACGCAAGGGGTGTTCCATGTGGCCGAGGGAGGGCTGCCGATCCCCTCGGATAAGGTGGCGGTGCCGAAGAAGGTCTTCGGCAACCTGCTACATGCCGCCCTCAATCCGCCGAGCGAGTTGCTCCGCCTCCCGTTCTCCGCGCAGCAAGAGCGGCAGGCCGAGATCTTCTGCTCGTTGCTCCTGCGTCCCGTGGTCTGCCCGGAAGTGCCGGGCTTTGAAGCGCGCAAGACGATGGAAGTCCGCTTCTTCGCCCCGGGCAGCTTCGTCTCCAACCTCGATTTCGTCGAATCGATCTTCGGCAACGCGGGCGATCCGTATCTGCCGGAAAACGACGCCGGCCTCGACGTGGAGCACTGGACGGGCCACACCGGCTGCATCATCCTCGCGCCCCATCTGACGCAGCTCAAGAAGAAGTCGCTGGGCCTGCCCCACTGGGACGATGCCACCGAGCCGCAGCGCCGCCAGGGCGCCTGCTGGAAGCATGAGAATGAGCCGTACAACGACGGCAAGGCGTTCAAAATCACCTGCCGCACCTTGGCAGGCGTGATGGTCACGATCCTCGCCGACAACTATTTCGGATATAGCAAGAAAGAGGTAAAGACCCAGATCAGCTATTCCGCCAATCTTTTCGGCCTGGCCGAGGAAGAGCACGCGGGCGGCGCGCTGGCCTTCGCCAGCTACAGCCTGGGCGATCAGTTCCGCCCCGACACCAAGCTCGAGGCCCTGGGCCGCACGTTCGTCGAAGCCATGGCGTTACTCGGCGACACGGTCACCATTCACGACGAAGGCTACGCCGTCGATAAGAAGTATCCGAGCATTATTTATGTGCCCGAGGACGTGAAGATCGATCTGCCGATCCAGCGCGTGCGCTGGACGAAAGACGGCCGCGAGCGCTCGCTGAAGCTGCTGCCCGGCAAGGTGTACGTATATCCCACCGGCTACAAGGTGCGGATGGAAAAGCACCCGGGCGCGCCGTCCTGGCGGCTGGTGGGCACGCTCGCCGAGGGCGTGTTCTGCCACAAGCCCTGCACCGTCAGCGGCGGCGGCAAGAGCGAAATCTCCAAGTCCATCGCCGGCTCCGTCGTGTACGGCCCCATCTACGTTTCCGATTGGGATCGCGATCTTGCGCAGGCGGACGCGATCTTCGACCGCAATTACGGCGACCGCTTCCTCTCCCCCCGCCCCGACTACGGCAAGCGCCCCTCGCGCCCGATCCTCGGGCCCCAGCGCTCGCTCGGATCGGTCATCAAAATGCTCACGCCCTCGCCCGGCGAATTCACGGACGCGTACAACGCCTGGCTCGAGACGATCCCCAACCACATCCGCGCGCTCGTCTTCTTCATCAAGCGCATCTACAAACCTGAATGGGGCGCGAACTGGCGGCAGCACTTCAGCGTGGACATGGTCAACGGCGCGCCCGGCCACGAACTCAAGTTCGGCACGCGCAAGGCCGTCGGTAGCTATCTCCGCGTGGGCTTGGCGAAGAACGACGTCTGGCGACTCAGCAAGCTGCGCCAGGACTTCGTCGCGGCGGACAAGGTGCAGATGGAGGACGACATCACCGCGTCCGCAGTGGTCCCCGCCGAGGGGCTGCCGCGCCTGCCCTACACGTGCGCGAACCCGAGCGTGAAGCTGATTGAAAACTGCGAATATCGGCTCTTCCAGCGGCCGGATGACGCTGTCCACCGCGGGATGGACGAGCAGACCGAATCCGACATGGCACAACCCGGGCTCTTCGCCTCCAACTACGAGCCGATCGCCGCGGCCACCGCCGCCGAGATGGTGGAGGACGTGGTGGATTTCGACAAGTTCACCGCGCCGATGCGCGACGTGATTACCGGCGCGGCGGGCGACGCGGGCTCCTTCGTCGTCAGCTCCGCCCATCCGCGTATCGTGGAGGGCAAGCCCAGTAAGAATCCGAGGTATCTCCAGGTGCGGCCCGACGTCGCCCGCCCGCGCGACCGCTACCTCGCCGAGGTCGGCGCGCGGCTCTTGCGCAAGTCGCCGATGGACGAGCCGCTGATTTTCCCCGTCAGCTCCGTCCTCAGCGGCCGCCGCAATAATCCTCCGGAGCCGGGCATTCGCCCGCTCGCCGTATACAGCCCGATCCACTACCAGGAGCTCCCCGAGCTGTTCATGGACTACGTCTGCAGCCTCACCGGCAAGAGCCCCTCGACCACCGGGGCCGGCTCCGAAGGCGCGCTGACGAAGGGCCCGTTCAACGCCCTGCGCCCCGCGGCAGACCTCAACAACGCGCTCGTTGATTTCATCCTCACCGGCTACGCCGGCTACTCCACCGCGGCAGGTCACATCGGCCCCAATGTCCGCGTCGACCACGACATCAGCCTGCTCATCCCCGAAATCTGGACGCGCCTGAGCGTGAAGGAGCGTGATCCGGCGTTCCTTATCGCCAGCGGCTATCTCGAAAAGCTCGCCGACTTCACCTACGACGGCAAGCTCGTCCTCGCCAGCCGATTGGGCTATCGCATCACGGCCAAGTTCGTCCACGATTACTTCGGCCGCGTCTTCGACAACCCGGCGAAGGTCTTCGACGAATCGATCCTCCGGCCCGAAACGCAGGACCGCGCGATGTTCGCGGATGGGGTGAACAACATCGTCGAGGCCCAGCAAAAGTGCGCAAAGGCCTTTTTTGCGGACGGCAGCATCGCCGAGGCCTGCCCCCCGCTGCGCGAGCTGCTCAACGTGATGGCCGCCGACCCTGCGAAAGGGCTGCGGCTGGACGAATCCGTCCGCAAGACCTTCACCCGCGAGCATCTCCTGGACACCGGCTGGTACCACGAGCGCCTGCTGACCAAGCAGCGCCGCGACACGGACCTGTGGACGCGTCACGTCGCGTATCTTGAATGGTTCCTGACCCGCGCCAGCCACAAGGACGTCGCCGCCCGGATGAAGATCGCCGAGCGACTAAATCTTGCTCAAGGTCGTCTGTCGCAAGTGCAGGCTCCGGAATACGTCAGTCGCCTACGGGGAACGATCGGGGCGGACCCGTTGGGGCCGAGTGCAACCCCGGGCACATCGGAACGCGCGGGCGTCGGTGCGGCAATGGTTTGACCCATATATAATGAGTTGCCGATGACCCATGCCACTTCCAGCCCGCCATCGCCGACGGTTCCCGGACAGCCCGTCTGGGAAATCGCCGAGCTCTTTCCCGAGCAGGGCCTTTGGACCGAGAAGCAGTACCTCGGCCTGAGCACGAATCGGCTGGTCGAGTTCGATAACGGGACGATCGAGGTACTGCCCTTGCCCACGAAAACGCATCAGCTCATCGTCTTGTTCTTGTACGAGGTGTTGAAGGCGTACATCACCGGCAAACGTTCGGGCGGCATCGTGCTCGTCGCTCCGTTTCGCCTCCGCATTGCCGGCGGGCGTTATCGTGAGCCCGATGTAGTTCACCTGACCGCCGCGCAGAACGCGCAAACGGGCGAGGGTTTCGCAGAAGTCGCGGAGATCGTGATGGAGGTCGTGAGCGCCGACGACCCCGACCGCGATTACGTCACGAAGCGCCAGGATTACGCGAAAGCCGGCATTCCGGAATATTGGATCATTGACGCCACCCTTCGCCGGATTCTGGTTCTTCGCCTCGACGCCGGCCAGTACGTCGAGCACGGCACATTTGGAGCGGGCCAGGTCGCTACTTCCCACCGCATGCCCGGATTCACCGTCGCAATGGACGATGTCCTGTCCATTGCACAATGAATTCGTCACGCTTCGCGAGCCGCCGTCCGCTTCCTCGCAACACCGCGCCGCCTTACCGGTAAAACCAGAGACACCCGATCCTGCCCGCCCGCCGGACTTTTAAACCGGCGGAGGGGTGCGGCAGGCCCTTCCGGGTGTCCGTCTCACTTCAATCGAACGGAAAGGAAACGCATGTCGCGCAAGTCCAACCGCATCGCGATTCTGCTCGCCGCCGTCACCGGCGCATGGGCTGCCGCGTCGCCCGCCTCGGCGGCGAACGTGGCGCTCGTGCTCCCGCTGCACCGCATAGCGTATCAGACCAACGAATGGATCGACTTGTCGGTCGTCCGCTCGGATGCCGCGGCACTTCCCGCCGGCAATCTCATCCTCACACTCACCGGCGCGGATGCCAGCAAGATGGTCTTTACCTTCCCCGCGAAAGCCGCGGAATTGCAGAAGGCCGACGCCCGCGCCACCGAGCACCTGCACATCAACGGGCGGCTGTTGCGGCCGGGGAAATACACGGTGGAAGTCGCCTGCGACGGCGCGACCGCGAAGGCCGAGATCGAGGTCTACAGCCACCTCCGCCGCAGTGATTTCAAGCTCATCGACTGGGGATCCTCCACCCGGGGCAAGGAGCAGGCGCTGATCGGGCAGGATTCGATGGGGTTTAATCTCATTTACAATACAAGCCTCTCCCCCGACGACATGATCCGCGGCGGATCGGACTTCATGCGCAACTGCACCATGAGCGGCGCGCACCAGATGGACCTCCGTCAGGAATGCGACTGGTCCGACCCGTACGTGCTCGTGGGCGGCGAAGCCCGAGTGGTCGCGGAGGCGCTGGCCGACCGCACGGTGCCCAACTGCATTGGCGTGCATTTCTATGACGAGCCGGGTTTAACTTGGTGGAAGGACCCGAAGAATGCGAACGTGATGGTCCCGTTCAACATCCCCTCGCAAGACCGCAGCTACCGCAGCGCCTTCGGGACCGAGCCGCCGCACTGGAGCGACGTGAAGCCGGGGGACGCCGCGGCCGTCGCCAAATGGAACGAGATGAACCGCTGGAAGATGTCGTTCCTCGAAGCGGCGTGGAAGTACGCCGCGTTCGGTGTCTCGCGCGTGCGGCCCGATTACATCTCCGCCGTCCAGAGCGAGTATGGCTGGCAGGCCTATGCGGACGGCTACTACTTCAACGCCGTGCGCCCGCTCCCCGTGATGAGCGGGCACGGCGGCTACGACGATGGCCCCGCCACCTACTTCTACCCCTCGCTCTTCCATGAATTCGGCCGCATCCGCGACGTGAACAAACCCGCCTGGTACCTGCCCACCTGGTATGGCGAAAGCACCGACCAATACCGCCTCGAGCAATACCTCTCGTTCATGACCGACCTGCAAGGCATGGCCAAGCCTCCGGACATGAAAGTGCAAAACCCCGATAGCGACCGAGCCTCGGTCGGCATCGTCGAATCCAACAAGGCCATGGCCCGGCTGGGCGCAATCTTCAACACCATGCGCCCGACGCGGCCCGAGGTCGCCATCCTCTATTCGCTCTCGCAGGACCTGGGCGCGGAAATCCAGGACATGCAGGACCCCAAGCAGGTCAACAAGGCCGCCTACCTGGGCGGTGATCACGTGCGCGCCAAACTGCTCGCCACCTATCTCGCCGGCAAGATGATACACATCCCGTTCTGGCCGATCGTCGAGGAAGACATCACGGATGGCAGTCTTGCCGCGGGGCAAAAGGCGGTGATTTTGGCGGGCGTCAATCACCTCGACGCCAAGGTCGTAACCGCGCTGGAGGCATACGCCCGGGGCGGCGGACTGGTGCTGCTCACGGATGACTGCCAGCTGGAGATCAAGGGCGCGACGCGGATCGGAGTGGCCGCGCCGGTCGAGTCGTACCACAAGATGGACGAGCTGTGGAACACGGATCAAAAGGAATCCTACCGTCTTCGCCGCGTGGAGAACTGGCACAAGGAATCCGCGCCGCTGGCCAAAGCGCTGGCGGCCCATCTCGCCGGCATCGGCATCAAGCCGCCAATGGACGCCGACAGCGTGGGCATCGTCACCGGCCGCCAGGCGCAGGGCGACATCGAGTACCTGTTCGCGGTCAATGCGACGCCCAAACCCAATGACGAGAAGGTGCAGATTCAGTCGGCCGTCGCAACGGTCACCACCGCCAACGACGGCCGCCCCGTCTACGACGCCATGCACGGCGTAGCAGACGAAAGCTTCAAGGCCCAGGGTGACAAGATCGCGGCGAAGGTGCGGTTTGGCCCGGGGGAAATGCGGGTTTTCGCGCGGACCGCGCGGCCGATCGGCGGCGTGCAGGTGCATCCGCCGGTGCTGTTCCGCGATTTCACGGTCGCGGATTCGCCGCTGCGGATCGAGGCCGCCGCGTCACTGCTGGACAACCAGCACGGCGTGCTCAGCGGCTCGGCGCCGATGCAGCTTCGCCTCATCGACCCGCTCGGGCAGGTTCGCTACGACCTGTACCGCGCCTCCGACCGCGGCACGCTCCGCATCGACCTGCCGCTGGCCGCCAATGATCCCCCCGGCGAATGGAAGCTCACCGTCCGCGAGCTACTCAGCGGCACCGAAGGCAGCGCATCACTCACCTACAAGCCCGGCGCGCAGTGCGCCGCGCTCGCCGGGGCAACGCAGCGCGCCGTCACCTTTGGTGACGACCGCGACAACGTCTTCCGCCTCTTCCGCACGCACCAGGATTTCACGATCGTGATCGGCAAGGGCGAAGGCGAATCCGCCGCCGCGGACCGCGTCGCTGAAGTCCTCAAGCCTTGGAACGTGCATTGTAAAGTAGTGAATGCAGCGGACGTGAAAGTCCGCCCCCTCAGCGACGAAGAGGCCAAGACCTGGGCGGGCCTGTCACCCGGCCGCCCCGACCCGAAGAACCTCAACGCCGCCGCGACGGGCTTCGACCTGCGCGGCCCGGCGATCCTCCTGGGCACGCCCGAGGACAATGCGGTCATCAAGTTCGCCGCCGACAACCATTTCCTTCCGTACAAGACCGACGCGAAGGATTTCCCCGGCCGCGGCCGCGGCCTGCTGGCCTGGCAGCGCGACGCGGTATGCTACGGGCAGGAATCCGTCACGCTCATTAGCTACGACGAGGCGGGCCTTGCAGAGGCAGTAGGATCGCTTTACGAGGCGGTCGCCGGGATCGACCCGATGACGCGATACGCGCTCCCCGCCCCCGCAGACATCACGCCCGCCGGCACGCGCACCGCCGCCCCCGAGGCGACAATCGCCTGGCGGGCCGTGCTCCCCGATCGCGTGGTATCCCTGAAATCGGCCGGCGGACAGTTGGCTGTGGAAACCGCGGACGGCTCGCTCACAAAGTTGGACGCGGCCGGAAAGATTCTTTCGCAAGATCCTGCGGCCATCGCCGAATCAGAAAAAACCGAGTCCGCAAAAGCCCCCGCCGACCTCGCCAAAGCCCTCGTCCCCGATCGCGTGCTCAAGCGCATCGCCACAACCAACGGCCTCACCGCCTTGGCCTACTGGGGCGGCACGCTCCAAATCATCGACGCGAACGGGGCTACAAAGTCCGTCCAGATGCTGCCCAACGACATCGTTGACGTGGCATGGGCCGATAGCAAGGTGATCGTCGGCCTCGCCGATGGAAGCGTGGTCGCGCTGCAGCCCAAGTGATTTTCGACGGAGTGTTCACGACGAAAAGAGAGCGGCCCCGGATGCCTGTCCGAGCATCCGGGGCCTTCGGGTTTAATTTGTCGCTATAATTTGGAGCCTGGCCGTGCCGGCAAGGTCGGAGCAAAGTTCCGAATGACTCACTCTCCCTCGTACTCGAGGGAGAGGGCAGGGGTGAGGGGCCGAGCGTGAAGTCGCGCCGTTAGCAGCAAAGGCGCAACTCGACGTTCCTCCCGTCGCCCTATCCCTCTTCCCCGGGTACGAGGGAGAGGGGACCGGAGCGGGCCATGGGGCCGATCTCGGCCTGCTCACGCGGCAATCCGCCTGCCCGGCGACTCCCACTGCTTGAGCGTGAGCTTGGCGTACCGCCGGGCCTTTCGCGCCACGGGGGTTAAAGCCTTCCGCGGGTGCGCGACTTCCAACAGCGCGAAATGTCCGACCAGCGTCTCCAACAACATCTTGCGTCCGCTCGTCATAAACGGCTCCTTACGGAATGCGATGTGGTGTCACTTCCCGTAATCGGCGATGGACGCGGAAGAACATGAGGAAAAGTTTTGGCGGGGCGGTAGTCAGTAGGCAGTAGGCAGAAAATGCGGGAAGCGAGTGCAAAGTGCAAAGGTCAAAATCAAATACGGTGGATCGCCCTCACTGCGTAGCGGTCGGACCGAAGGTCCACCCTCCCGCCGCTCCGCATTTTGACTTCAGCACTTTGCATTCAATTTCCCCGTCTTCTCTGCCTACCGCCTACTTCACCCCTCAAACGCCACATTCACCAATTTCCCGTCGCGGAAGAAGACGTGGAATTCGTGGTTCTTGTCGCGGTCGCTCTGGTAGGAAAGCACGAACGGATGGCCAGCGCCCTGCTCGAGCCAGATACATTCGAAGGAGAGAATCTTCAGCAGATCACCCGGCTGCGCCGCCTCCGGCCAGCCGGCGGCGGGCTGCGCCTCGCGCACCTTGCGGTACTCGGGCAACAGCGCCTTGAGCAGCCGGGGAAGCATCGCGGCGTAGTGCTTTTCAATCTGGTGGTACACGCGTTCCTGCACATCCGTCGGGCCGGCTTTGCCCGCGTGAATGGAGAGGCCGACGCGATGCCCCGCCGGGGCGAAATGCACCTTGCCGCGCCAGAATTGATCGTTGCGGTAGGGGCGGATCACGCCGAAGGTGCGGTGGACGATCCGCGGCCCGCCGAACGGCCAAAGGCGCGGGAACAGACCCCGCTTCAATGCGGGCGAATGGACGACAGGGGCGGCGAGGCCATCAACGGAAAACGCAGTCATCCCTCGCAATACCGCCGGCCCCGCCGCGCGTTGTGAAATCAGCCACCTGATGATTTGCGCGCTGAACTTTCCATTTGGTTTGCGTTATGATTGCGGGGATATGCTCTACCTCAGGGACCTGCCAAAATACGAGGCGATCGAACAGCGCGCCCGCCGTTACCCTGAGATCGACCCCGCGGCGGTCGTTTCCTATCTCGTGCTGCTGCGCGTCGCCAGCGACGTGCTCGCCGCCATCGAAACCTACCTCGCCCGCCACGACATGTCCCAGGGCCGCTTCACCGTCCTGGCCCTTCTCAACCGCAACCCGGATGAGCCGATGAGCCCCTCCGACCTGGCCGCCCGCTCGGGAGTCACCCGCGCGACGATGACCGGATTGCTCGATGGATTGGAGCGCGAAAAATTCGTCCGCCGCGAGCCCGATCAAAAAGATCGGCGGATGCTCCTGGTCGAACTAACCCCGCGCGGCCGAAAAATGCTCGACGGAATTTTCCCCGACTACTACCGCCGGATCGCAAAGATGATGGGCCATCTCACCGAAGCGCAGAAGAAAACGCTCGTTGAGCTTCTCAATCAGGTAACGCCCGGCCTGAGCGCGATGACCGAGCCGCTCGAATCGTCCCCCAAATGAAGACCCGGCCAGCTGGGTGATTCACAACGCCAGCGACGGCAGCCGACGGGATTGCGCCCGCGAATTTTGGTAACATGCCCGCGACCCCAGGCCGCCACCCCGGCTGCCCTGGGGTTCATCAATGCTCTCGGGAGTTCCATGAAACCACTCGCGCCGCTTCTGCTGCTGATCGTCTCGCTCGCCGCCGTCACGCTTAGTGCGGGGGAACCGCCGAACCTGACGTTCAAAGATGGTGACCGCGTCGCGTTCATCGGCGCGACGTTTGTCGAGCGCGAGGCCACAACCGGGTATATCGAAACCCTCATCACCGCCCGCTCCGCGGCGGCGAACCTCACCTTCCGCAACCTCGGCTACAGCGGCGATACCGTTACCGGCGAAGCCCGCGGCCTGTGTACCGGCTGGTCAACTTTCGAAGCGCCCGATAAGGCGTTCGAGCGCCTCCGCAAACTCGTGGCCGAGTACAAGCCGACGGTGCTCGTGGTGAATTATGGCATGACCGAGTCCTTCGCCGGCCCGGGCAAGATCGCGGAGTTCTCCGCCGACTACGCGAAGACTCTTGATCAGCTCACGAGGGCCGCTGGCGGGCAGCCGCGGGTGGTGCTGGTCTCCCCCAACTTCCACGAAGACCTCGGCCGCCCGCTCCCTGATCCATCCGAGCACAACAAGAACCTGAAACTGTACGCCGCGGCCATATCCGATCTCGCGACCAAACGCGGCTACACGTACATCGACCTGCTCGCTCTGACCGAGGCCGCTGCCAAGGGCCCGCCTACAGAAGGGCTGACTAGCAACGGAATTCACCTCACGCCTTACGGATACTGGCGCACCGCGCTCGCCATGGAACAGGCCACGGGCGCGCAGACCGCCGAATGGAGGGTGGAATTCCAGCCCAACGTTCCCGGCGGAGTGGCGCATGTTCAGGGAACGCATCTGGGGCTTACTCAGATGATCGGCAGGCGATACAAGTTCGAGGCGACGGACACGGTGAGCGTTGTCCCTCCTCCGCCGCTGGGTTCGCCAAAGGCCGCGCTAGACGGCACAGCAGCCATCCCCGGCACCCGGCGCGTCCTGAAAGTCGCCGAATTGAAACCCGGAATCTATGAGCTCAAAGCGGGCGATGAAGTGCTGGCAAAGGCAAACGCGGAGGAATGGGCCAAGGGCGTTTCGATCAAACCGCCGTCCTCCGAAATCGAGCGTGTCGAGAAGCTCCGCAAACTGATCGTCGCCAAGAATTTCGACTACTTCAACTACCAGCGCCCCGAGAACGACAGCTACATCCTCGCCTTCCGCAAAGGCGAGCAGGGCCGCAACGCGGTCGAGATCCCCAAGTTCCTCCCGCTGGTTGAGCAAAAGGAACAGGAGATCGCCAAGCTCCGCATTCCCCAGCCCGTAAGCTACACGCTGGAGGAGCCGGCGAAGTAACAATTCCGGTCCTGCCGTGGCATGGGCGGCCCGCCCATGGAGCCCGCGGCTATAGCCGCAGATCACGGGCGAACCGCCCGTTCCACGGTCCTCAAAACACGATTTCACCCTTACGAACCCAATTGCATGAATACCCAATTCACACACACGAAATTCACCGCTGCCCGCATTTCGCTGTTCCAAGCAGCGCTGTGCGCCGCGTTGCTCGCCGCCTCCCCAACCTTCGCCGCCCCGGCGGAAGTACCCGCCGACCCGGAGGCCGAGCGCCAGAGCTTCAAGGTCGCGGATGGCTTCGAAGTAAACCTCTTCGCTTCCGACCCGATGATCCGCAAGCCCATTGAGATGAACTTCGACCCCGACGGGAAACTCTGGGTCGTTTCCTCGTCCACCTACCCGCAGCTCAAGCCGGGGCAGGACCCGGATGACAAAGTGATTGTATTGGAAGACACCAAAGGGGAAGGCAAGGCCGACAAGTCCACCGTCTTCGCCGAGGGGCTCTTCATCCCCACCGGCATCGTCCCGGGCGACGGTGGGGCGTACGTCGCCAACAGCACCGAGGTCCTGTTCCTCAAGGACACGACCGGCTCGGGCAAGGCCGATCTTCGCCGGGTCGTGCTCTCGGGGTTCGGCACCGAGGATACGCACCACATCATCCACGCCTTCAACTGGGGGCCCGATGGGCGCATCTATTTCAATCAGTCTATTTACATTCACTCGCACGTTGAGACCCCCTGGGGCACCAAGACTTTGCTGGGCAGCGGCACCTGGCGCTACCGCCCCGAGACCGGCGCCTTCGACGTCTATTGCCGCGGTCAGGTGAACCCGTGGGGCATCGCCTGGGACGAGTGGGGCCAGACTTTTGAAACCGACGGCGCCGGCGGCGAAGGCATCGCCTTTGCCTTCCCCGGCTCCGCATTTCAGTCCGCGGTCGGCTACGAAAAAGTCCTCCCGGGCCTCAACCCCGGCAGCCCCAAGTATTGCTCCCTCGCAGTCCTCTCCGGCAGCCACATGCCCGATGATTGGAGGGGCACCTTCCTCACCAACGATTTCCGCGCCCATCGCATCTGCCATTTCCAACTCACCGATTCCGGCTCCGGCTTCGTCAGCAAGCAGCTCCCCGATTTTATCGTCAGCGGCGACGCCGACTTCCGCCCCATCGACATCAAGATGGGGCCCGACGGCGCGATCTATATCGCCGACTGGTACAACCCGATCATCAACCACGGCGAAGTCGATTTCCGCGACCTCCGCCGGGATCACGTCCACGGCCGCATCTGGCGCGTCACCGCCAAAGGCCGTCCGCTCGTCGAGCGCCCGAAGTTGTCGAAAGCGCCCGTCACCGACCTGCTCGAAAGCCTCCGCTCCCCCGAGGATTACTCGCGCCTTCGCGCCAAGCTCGTGATGCGCGAACGCGGGGCGAAGGAAATCGTCCCCGCGCTCGCGGCGTGGGTGAAGGCGATCAGTCCGCGCAGCAAATCCGCCGAGCAGGACCGGCTCGAAGCGCTCTGGGCGTACGAATCGATGGACGTCGTCGAGCCCGAACTGCTCAACCGCGTGCTGGGCAGCAAGGATTTCCGCCCGCGTGCCGCGGCGGTCCGCGTCCTCTCGCATTGGGCCTCGCAAATCCCGAGCAGCATGGACCTTCTCACCGCGGCCGTCGATGACGAAAGCCCGCGCGTGCGGCTTGAAGCCATTCGCGCGCTCGCCGCGATCCCCAATCCGCAGTCCATCACCATCGCCGCCCGCGTGCTCGACAAGCCGGTGGATGTCTATCTCGATTGGGCGCTCACGCAAACCGCCCGCGACCTCGAGCCCGTGTGGATGCCCGCCTTCAAAGCCGGCCGCCTGACGACCTGGGCCAAGCCCGCTCACCTGAGCCGTGCCCTGCAAGACGTGAAATCCCCCGCGGCCATGGGCGTGCTCGTGGAGCAACTCAAGGGCAACCAGCTTCCTCCGGATGCCCGCAACGGCGTAATCGATCTCATCGCCGCCATCGACCCCAAGCAGGGCGGCCAGACGCTGTTCGATCTGGCCACCCATGTAGCACAGCCGCCCCCGGCTGTGTTAGACGCCGCCGCCCGCGTCCACATCCTCGACGCCCTCTCCAAAATCTCCAAAGAAACGCACGCCCATCCCGACGCCGCGGCCGACCGCCTTAAGCCACTGCTCTCGGACAAGGACGATCTCCTCCGCGCCGCGGCACAGCGCCTCGCCGGCGCATGGCAGCTTGAAACCCTGCGCCCCGAACTCACGCAAACCGCCGAGGATGCGGCCGAGCTTCCCCCGATCATCCGTCGCTCCGCCATCGACGCCCTTGCCGACCTCGGCGGCCCGCAGAGCATCGATGAACTTAAGAAACTCAGCGACCCGGCGCGGCCTGATGCCGTGCGCCGGCTGGCGATCGCGGCCCTCGCATCGCTCGATCCGAAGGAAGCCGCGAACCGTGCCGCCGACGTGCTCGTCTCCGGCCCGGCGGACGCCGACCCCGCCGTGCTGCTGGGCGCATTCGTCAAGCGGGCCGGCGGCGCGGACGCCCTGGCCGCGGCCCTCGCCCCCAAAAAACTCCCCAGCGACACCGCCCGCCTCTCTCTCCGCTACCTTCAATCCCAGGGCGGCGAAGAAACCGCCCTCACCGATCTTCTCCGCAAAGCCGCCGGCCTCACTTCCGGCCCGACCAAGCTCACGCCCGAGCAGATGAAGCAGACCATCGCCGAGGTCATGGCCAAGGGAAACCCGGTCAACGGCGAGCGCATCTTCCGCACGAAGGAAGCCGCGTGCTACCAGTGCCACGCCGTCGGCGGCGTCGGCGGCTTCCTCGCCCCCGACCTCCGCGCCATCGGCGCGTCCAGCCCGGTTGACTACCTCATCGACTCCGTCCTCGACCCCAACAAAGCTGTCAAGGACGGCTTCGGCGGCGTCACCGTCGTCACCAAGGACGGCGACTCCCTTAGCGGCATCAAAGTCCGCCAGGACGACAAAGACCTCGTCCTCCGCGACGCCACGCGCCAGGAAATCGTCATCCCCCTCGCCAGCATCAAACAGCAAAAGGACGTCGGCTCCCTCATGCCCACGGGCCTGGCCGACACGCTCACGCACCAGGAGCTTTTGGACCTGATCCGCTTCCTCTCCGAGCTGGGCAAGCCCGGCCCGTACGACGTGGGCAACGCCCAAATCGCCCGCCGCTGGCGCGTGCCGCAGTTCGTCCCCGAAGTCGAGCCGACCCCCGAGCTTCCCCTGTCGGTGACCGAGGAAAACAGCAACTGGTACCCCGCCTACAGCCTCGTGTCCGGCGAGCTCCCCACGAGCGCCTTCACCACCCGCCCCGGCAAAAAGATCGCCCTCGCCCGCACGGAAGTAAATGTGACGGCCGCCGGCAAATCGCGCATCCTATTGAACAGCACCAAAGGCCTCGACCTCTGGATCGACGGCAAGCGCGTGGACGCAAAGGAAGACACCACGGTCGATCTGGCCGCCGGGGTTCATGCATTCATCTTCCGAATCGATTTCGCCGTCCGCGGCAAGGAAGGATTGAAGGTGGAAGTGCAGGACGTCCCCGGCTCGGGCGGGCATGGGCAGGTGGTGGTGGGCCGATAGTAGGGTTTTCGCGAAGCCGCTCACTCACCATCGCGTCTTCCCACTTATTGCATCGAATCGCCGCAATTGTGGCCGATTGCTTCTGCCGAAAGAGTTGATATTATTTTCTCCAAATGGGTCCATTGGGTGAGAACAAACATTGAAATTCTAGAACCAGATCGCACTCTGACTTTGGGGGTACTCGTGCCGACACCAGGGCTGATAGACGCCTCGCTCTCTTCGAATGCACGGGTGCCGGGTGGTGCCCTTTCAGCAACTGCGCTGGCAGTAGTCGTAATAGGTATCGTTGGAGTTCTTTGTGCGAGCGCTCGAGCGGATACGACTGACACCTGGAGTGGTGGCATTGGAAGCTGGGAATCAAACTTCAAATGGTCAAATGGACTTCCAAATAATGGGCACCCCACGGGTTCAAAATACGATGTTGTTATCGACGGGCAGCCGAGTCTTGCTTCCAATGTGACCGTAGTGACGTCGGTGGCGGTCAGCGCCCTGCAACTTGATTCCGGGGATATACTGAACCTGAATGCAGGCTCTCAATTGACAACGTCGACACTGTCGAACGCAGGGACAATCTTTGCAAATGCGGGCGGGCGTTTCAGTGCCTCATCTCTACAGTCGGCCGCGTCCTTCAATGGCCGGCTTGTTGCCAACGGTGGGGCCATCACCGTCTTGGGCACATATACCGTCGGTAGCAATCAAGCAATCTCGCTCCAGAATGGCGGGGTGGTCACTCTTGGAGTTGTGAACACGAATGGCTACGGCATCAATGTGCCATCGGGGTGCTCGCTGACGGCACAAGGTTTGACGAATGCAGGCGGGACAGTTCAGGGCAGCGGACTTGTAACTTTGAACTCTCTTACAAATTCGGGAGGTCAGTTGCAATTCGCCGGGAATGCTGTCGTTGGTACTTACGGCGGCTTCAGCGGGGTCTCCCTCAACAATGTCGGGGGTTCGGTTTCGCTGAGCGACAATGCGTCATGGAGCATCCAAGACAGCACAACGGTAAGCGGCGGGACATGGAGCACGAGCGGTAGCGCGGCCTTCAATGCGCAGGGAATCTACTGGTATGCGGCCCCGCATTTCAGCGATCTCACGCTGAATGGCACATTAAACGCTGGCACAAACGTGTGGTTCGGAGGGACAATATTGAACAATGGGGTTATCAACCTGAATGCGGGATACCAATATGCCGCCGGTAGCACGCTCGTCCTCAACGGATCGGGCACGATTAATGTGTCGGGTAATTTTGAACCGGGGTTATCACCTCCGGTAAACTTAAAGATTGTCAATCAGGGGAATACCATCCAAGGGGCTGGATATTTCAATTACAACGTAGGCGGAGCTATTTCGACGGTCCAAAACGACGGTATCATACAAGCATTGCCAAATTCATCCGATCCAAATGGCCGGTTTGCGGTCGGTGGGAATATCGTACTCAATCAAGCCGATGGTGTTCTCCGGGCAACGTCAGGCTCCAATTTGTACATTCGAACAGCGCAGTTCACAAGTACCGGAATTATTGATGTGAAGGCCAATGCGACGATGCAGATAACGGGCTATGACATCAATAGCACTGCGGCGGCCACTTCCATTGAAAATGCGGGTATTTTAAACTTCAACCAGATCACTGCCTCCGTTGGCACAATAACGGGAGGAAGGCTGTGGGTCAACGGTTTCGGGGCTGTGACGCTGGGAAATATGAACGTGAGTGCCTTGCAACTCGATGGTCCGGGGACAGTTATACTTCAGCCTCAGACGCCCGGTACATTAATTACCTTAGGCACTTCGACTCCCCGGATGTTTCCCACTAACGTCATGAACTCTCTTTCAATTACGAATGGTGGTGGCGTGGATGTGACGAATACCGGATTCGTTGTGAACTATGACGCAAATTTGGATCCTATATCATCTATAGGCTCCTACATTAAACTCGGTTACAACCATGGTGCTTGGTCTAATGCCGGAAGCTGGCGATTCAGCGGGGTGACCAGCTCATTCGCAGCGACAAATCACGCCTATGGAGTGGGTTACGCTGACAGCGCCGAAGGAGTCGTGTCAGGGCTGCCGGCGGGAAGTATCTTAGTCGAATGCGCGCTTTACGGCGATACGAACATGGATGGCGTAGTCGATTTTGCGGATTTGTTAAACATCGCAAGCCATTCCGGCGGTGGCGTTACCGATTGGGCTGCCGGAGATTTCAATTATGACGGAGTGACAGACGTCTCTGACCTAGTATTGATGGCGGAAAACTTCGATCAGACGCTGACGCCCCTGCAAAGAGAACAGTTGCCGGCGCCTTTCCTCCAGCAGTGGGATAGCGCCACGGCTGAAAATCCTGAGCCAGCGTATGGTGTCGCGTTCCTATTGAGCGGGTTGGCAGGCTTATCTTTTCGAAATCGGACCCGTAACCGCAGTTTTTAGGATAACAATCTCTACAGAGCCTGAATGCGTAATAACTTCCCGCGATGCGCGTTCGCGGCGGCATTCTTATTCGCAGCACCGCTTTTCGCCGACGACTTTCGGAATCTCGGTTCTTCCCAAGGCACGTCCTATCGGACGCCGAGCGAAAATTTAAAAAGGCTTCATGCCGCCGCAGTCCCAATTCTATGATGGAGGCGTTTCGGTCGGCGGTATCAGCTTCTCTTCCGTGGCGGCACCTGAGCCAGGGGCACTTATGATCGCGATCCTGCTGCAGCATTATCGGTGCGAGACTCCTTCTCATAGGTGATGGTCACAAGGACGGTTTCCCGCCGACTTTCGCGTTATTCGCCCGCGCTATTCTTATACCCGCGCGTTATCTCCACCCCGTTGCTGCCCCGACCGTTTACAATACTCCCGTTCGTTTCATTTCCGCGTTCGCCTCGGCGGGCGCATGGGAGGAACACCTATGAAGGGCAGCATTGCAATGATCGCAGACACGGCGCATTTGTCCGTACTGGCAACCGAGGAGCGCCCGGCAACGCAGGCCGTGGCCCACCGTGTAGGCCATTCCCCGCACGGACTTCGGCGGCTCTTGCAGTTCGTGCTTTGGGTGGTTTCCGGGTTCGGGTTGCTCGGGTTGTTTGGTCGACGCAGGCATTACAAGGTGCAGGAGGTGGTGGTCTATTCGATGCACCGCGGGTTCTTTCTTTGGGCGCTCATCTTCACCGGCTTCGTCGGGGCGGCGGTCGTGCATCGCTGGCCGGGGGCGGCGGTGGCGATGGGGTGGGTGTACGTGTGGGTACTCGTCTACACGTTTCTCACCGTGCTGTTTGACGTGAGCATGGCGCGCGTCATCTTGTGGCTCGGGATTTTCGCCTTCGGGTGGCTGGCGTCGAAGTACCTGGAAGAGCTTAAGCACTGGCAGGTGCTTTCGCCGGTGATGGTGTTCCTGCGCGGGTTGCGGCCGGCCCTCAACCCGGGATTTGCACTGGTGCTGAGCCTTTTCCTCACGGTGCCGTGGGTGGGGGCGCTGTTCGCGTCGTTCACCAATGGCCGCAAGCGCATCACGCCCAACGAGATCGGCGAGTGGTTCCTGGGTGACGGCAGCGAGCTCACCGACCGCTCGGGCCTCAAGTTCCGAACCCGCTACCGCGACCTGTTGGAAACCTGGCTCGGGTTCGGCTCGGGCGACCTGGTCGCCCTCGACAACAGCCACAACGTCGTGAAGCGATGGGAGAACATCCTCTTCCTGTTCTTCATGTGGGGCCGCCTCGACGAGATCCTGCACCAGCGCTCGGCGGTGGTGGACAACGCGCCGGACGACCCGGTGGAGGTCGAAGATGCACGGCAAGGCAAGGAATCCTGAGGCACAGGCCTCTGGAGTCTGCGACACGACGGATCATCCCTCGACGTGTCGGTCAGAGCGTTTCTCCCTCTCCCTCGTGCTCGGGGGATGCTCGGGGGAGAGGGCCTAAAGCCACGAACTCAAATTCTCCGCGACGAACGCATCATCATTCTGCTCCGGGTACGCGGCATACACGCGATCGATTTCCTCTCGCTGCCCGGGCGAAAGCACCTCCGCGGGATCGAGGCACCAGGTTCCTTCGAGCAAACCCTGGCGGCGGAGGACTTCTTCCACGCCGGGGATGCAGCCTTTGTAGCCGTGGGCAGGGGCGAAGAAAGCGGCGTTGGCGGCCGTGACGGCGACGGCGCGGGCGAGCCAACTCGCGGAAATCGTGGCGGTCACTTCCGCGCCCAGGGGGACGGCGCGGTGAATCTCCTCGAGCAGCTCAACCGCCCGGCGGGTCCACACGGCCCAGTGGCCCAGCAAACCGCCGACGATACGCACGGTTCTCCCCGCGAAAACATGGGGCGTCAGAAGGTCGGCGACGATTGCATCATCGTTGCCGGTGTAGAGAGCGATATCGTTCCTGCCTGACTCGGCGAGCGCACGCACCACATCCAGCGTCTGGTAGCGGTCGAACGCGGCGATCTTGATCGCCACGACATTGGAAATGTCCATGAATTCCCGCCAGAACGCGTACGAAAGCACCCGCCCGCCCGTCGCCGGCTGGAGATAGAACCCGACAACGGGAATCACCTCCGCCACCGCCCGGCAATGCGCAAGGAGCTGCGCGTCGGTCGCATCGCGCAAAGCGCCCAGGCCCAGCAGGCCGGCGTTGTAGCCGAGGGATCGCGCCAAGGCCGCTTCCGAGACCGCCTGCGAAGTGGGGCCGATCACGCCGGCGATTTTGACGAACGGGCGCGGCCGTTTGGCGAGGTCATCGTCCACGGTGCGCGATGCCAGCTCCAGCACCGGCCGCAGCAGCCCGTGCCGAGGCTCGCGGATCGCGAACTGCGTCGTATGCACCCCCACCGCCACGCCGCCCACGCCCGCGGCAAGGTAATAGCGCGTCAGCGCCCGCTGGCGGCGCTCGTCGAATTTGCGCGCGCTGTTCAGGGCGAGCGGATGCGCAGGGATCACCTGCCCGGCAAGAAGGTGTTTGCGAAAGTCAATCATTAGGGTTCCTCGTTTGTCACGAATGCTACCGTCATCGCGTTCTACCGGCCACGCCTTCTAAACGTTTCCATTGAACATCGCCTGCCCGGATTCGAAGAGGAGTTGAACGCCAGGACGCCAACGTCGGAAATGCAGAAAAGTCGGGGGATACCTCAGCGTCTCGGCGACTCGGCGTTCGATTCCGCAACGAGGACGGGTCAGAAGTGCTCGTTAGCATGACCGCGGCCAGGGGGCGAGCGGGAGTTGGGATTCGGATTCTATCGCGAGCAGGCGGTTGTATTTGCTCAGGCGCTCGGAGCGGGTGATGGAGCCGACTTTGATCTGGTCGCCGGACCAGCCGGTGGCGAGGTCGGCGAGCCAGTCGTCTTCTGTTTCGCCGCTGCGGGCGCTGACGGTGACGGACCAACCCGCCGACCGGACCAGCGACAGGGCGGCGGCGGCTTCGGTCAGGGTGCCGATTTGGTTTACCTTCAGGAGCAGTGCCGTGGCGGATCGCGTTTCGATGGCCTGGCGGATGCGCTGGGGGTTGGTGCAGAGTAAATCGTCGCCGAGCACCAGCGCCCGGTCGCCGACCTTTGCGCGCAGCAGCGGCCAATGGTCCCAGTCGTCCTCGGCGAGGCCGTCCTCCACGCTGAGAATCGGATAGCGGTCGAGCCAGCGGACGATCTGCTCGATCATCTCCCCGCCCGTAAGCGGGGCGGCGCCCAGGTAGTAGCGGCCGCCTTGATAGAAGTGGCTCGACGCCACGTCCACCGCCAAACCCACATCTTTGCCGGGCGCGAACCCGGCGGCGTGGATCGATTCGACTGCATCTTCGAGCATCGCATCAATACTGGGGAAAGGCGGGGCGAGGCCCCCTTCATCCGCGACCAGCGCACGCGAGCCGTACTTGGCCGCGGTCAGGGCGACCGCCGCCTGGTAGACGGCGTAGGTGGTGGAAAGGGATTCGTCGATCGACGCGGCGCTTAGCGGGACGACGAGCACGTCCTGGATCGGAACCTGCCCCCCGGCGTGCTTGCCGCCGCTGAAAAGATTTACCGTGAGGCGGGGAAGCGTTCGCGGCGATTGCCCCAAGAGATGCGCGAAATGGCGGTAGAGCGGGATGCCCTCAGCCTTCGCGCACGCCCGCGCGAAGGCGATCGACACGGCGAGAATCGTGTTCGCGCCCAGCCGCGATTTGTCAGACGTGCCGTCGAGGGCGAGGAGCGCTTCGTCGAGATGCTGCTGGCTCGGCGTCTCGTGCCGGGCGAGGGCTTGGCGGATGGGGCCGTTGACGTTGGCCACCGCTTTCTTGCAACCGAGGCCGCCGTAGCGGGACTTATCGCCATCGCGCAGTTCCATCGCCTCGGCCTTGCCCGTGGAAGCGCCTGAAGGCACGGACGCCCATGCGGAAGCGCCGCCTTCGAGCCGGCAGCAGACCCCCACCGTCGGCCTGCCGCGGCTGTCGAGGATTTCGAGGGCGGAGAGATGTTCGATCACGGGCATGGATGGGCTCCGATTTGCCAGGGAATTTTCACCACGGATGTCTGTACTACAATCTTATTGTTTTCACGACAAGATAACGCGTGACCCGCACGTGCATCCTATCATGGTTCCCTATGTCCCTACCGCCCCGTGCTCCGCGTGATGTTCGGCATGTGCCGGTGCTTTTGGCCGGCGTGTTGGCTGCGATCGATCCACGGCCGGGGAAGACGGTTGTGGATTGCACCGCCGGGCTCGGGGGGCATTCGGCCGAAATGCTGCGCTGCGTGACACCGGGGGGGCGGCTGATCGCGCTCGACTTTGACCCGGCGAATCTCGAACTCGCGCGGGCGAAGCTCGCGCCCCTCGGCGGGCGGTTCGACCTCTTTCATTCCAACTTCGCCGCCCTACCGACGATTCTTGCTCAGGCGGGCGTGGAGAAAGTGGATGGCGTCCTGGCCGACCTGGGCGTCGCCAGCCCGCAGATTGACGACCCCACCCGAGGCTTCTCCTACCGCGCGAGCGGCCCTCTCGACATGCGCATGGACCCCACGCGCGGGCGGCCCGCATCCACCCTCGTTAACCGGATGAGCGAGCGCGAGCTGGCCGCCGCACTGTCGGAACTGGGCAACGAGACGGACGCCCCGATGATCGCCCGGCTGATCGTCGAGCGCCGCGCAAAAAATCCGATCCTCACCACCGACGAGCTGACCGCGATCGTGTGCGAGGCGCGCGACTTCACGCTCCAGCGAGCCGCGGGGGCCAAGCTTCATCCCGCGGCCCGCACGTACCAGGCGCTGCGGATTCTCGTGAATCGGGAACTGGCCAATCTTGAGCGCTTACTTGCGGTGCTTCCGGACGTTCTGAACCCCGGCGGCGTTGCCGCGATCATCAGTTTCCACAGCGGGGAAGACCGCCGGGTGAAGGATGCGTTTCGGGAAGGTCGCCGGTCTGGAATCTACGCCGAAACATCCCCCGACCCGATTCTCGCGACGGAGCAGGAAATAAAGGCCAACCCGCGCTCGCGGTCGGCGAAGCTGCGGTGGGCGGTCAGATCCTGATTTGCCTTTTGAAGATGTCGGAACAACTGAACGCCAGGGAAGGCGCGGCTTGGGAATGTGGTTTTTTGCTGCGCCCGCGTCCTTGGACTACTGACGAAACTCGAACGCAGAGACGCCGAGGCGCAGAGGTAGGAAAGAGAAATACGCGTGCGCACATGGTATCGCGGAGCACTCTGCATTCGAGCCAACGATCCTCTCGGCGTCTTCCTCTGCGCCTCGGCGCCTCTGCGTTCGATTTCGCAGCGAAGACAACCAAGCATGTCACAGTAGACAGGTTGCGACAACCGCTCCCTCCGCGGGCTTTGGTCGGTGGGCTGGCCCGGGGCTTGACGCTATGGATCGCGCCACTACAGTCGCGGGAGTTTTCCAAAGGAGAAACTCACCGTGACCCCTCCCACTCCCGCGGCACCCGTCACTCCCCAGCGCCTCATGCAAATGGCCTGGGGCTTCGCAATCCCGCTCGTACTCGAGTCGGCGGTGAAGCACCGCGTGTTCGACGTGCTCGACGAGCGGCCGAAAACTCTCGATGAAATTGTCAGCGCCACCGGCGCATCGCGGCGAGGCCTCCGCGCGATCCTCAACACCCTCGTTTCGGTTGAGCTGCTGGGGAAAGAGGGGGACCGGTATAAGCTCTCGCCCGAAAGCGCCGCATTTTTGGTCAGCGGAAAGCCGGGCTTCCAAGGGGCGTTTCTCCGGAACATCAGCACGTATTTGCTCCCCAATTGGCTCGGGTTGAGCAAAGTCGTCGCGACCGGAAAGCCCGCCGATAGGGTCAATCAGGAGGGGGCGGGAAGCGAGTTCTTCACGCAGCTCGTGGAAGATATTTATCCGATGAGTGCCGGCGCTGCGGCGATACTGGCCGATCACCTGTTCGCATCGCTCGCGCAGCCGGCGAGCGTGCTCGATCTGGCAACGGGATCGGGCGTGTGGGGAATCGCCGCGGCGAAGCGGTCGCCGCACGTTACGGTCACGGCCGTTGATTGGCCCACCGTCATTCCGATCACCCAGCGCGTCGCGGGTAAGCACGGCGTCGGCGAGCGTTTCCGCTACGCGCCCGGCGACCTGCTCGAAGTGGACTTCGGCACGGGCCACCGCCTAGCCACACTCGGGCACATTCTTCATAGCGAAGGCGAAGAGCGCAGCCGCAAGCTGCTGGCGAAAACTTTCAAGGCGCTGGCTCCGGGCGGTACGATCGCGATTGCCGAGTTCGTGCCCAACGACGACCGCTGCGGCCCGCCGGGGCCGCTGATCTTCGCGGTCAATATGCTCGTCAACACCGACATCGGCGACACGTACACGTTCTCAGAGATTTCCTCCTGGCTGCGCGACGCGGGTTTTGAAAACGCCAGGCAGTTGCCGGCGCCGGGGCCGTCGCCATTGATTCTGGCGGACAAGCCGGGACGCTCATAATGGTCCGGCAAGTCTAACTTGTGTTGATTCGCGGTAAGGCCGTTGATCAGACGCGAGTCCGTCCTGCTCCCTCTCCCTCGTACTCGGGGGAGAGGGTTGGGGTGAGGGGCCGAGCGTTGGGATGCGTCGATCGCAATGAAAGCGCAACTCGACGTTCCGCCCCTCACCCGATCCCTCTCCCCCGAGTACGAGGGAGAGGGGACCAGAGCGACACGCCCCGGCTCCTATATTTGCGGAGTTGTTTTTGTACGACGCAATCAGACATGTAGGGTGGGCGTACTCGCCCACCATCTCGCGGCCGAATGGTGGACGAGTACGCCCACCCTACGTAAAGCTGTGAAAGGAAATGATGAAAATACTGACACTTCCCTTTTTGCTTTGCCTTGGCCTACTCGCGACATCCGTTCGTGCCGCCGACGATTACAAGCTCGGGCCGGACTCCGAGCGCCACGAGGGCGTTCCCGAAGGGAAGGTTATTAAGCACGAGTGGGAGAGCAAGATCTTCGAGGGCACGTGGCGCGAATACTGGGTCTATGTCCCGGCGCAGTACGACGGCAAGACGCCGGCCAGTGTGATGGTGTTTCAGGACGGTCAC
>JAQGHP010000332.1 GCA_028288775.1 Phycisphaerales bacterium
GCACGGAGGCGCTTTGCGTCGGCCCGGCGGTTACGGTCATGGTCGCGTTGAGGGTCAACCCGTTGACAACATTCAACAATGCGAATTGAGGAACTGAGATATCATTATTTACGGTGACCCCGTCAAGCGTTCCGCCGAGAGCCACGATCGGCGCGCCGTCACTGCTGGGGGCAATGGTCCCGTTTCTGATGGTGCCGCCGTTAAGATTCCATGGCCCGGGGGTGGAAAAACTAGCGCCGGTATTATCGATCAGGCCGGTGACCGAGATGACGCCGCCCGCCATGGTAATCGGGCCGAGGGCGGCCGTTTTGACGGCGGCGGGTGGACTCACAATAAGGGATGGCAGTCCAAGGGAAGGCACTCCGCCCAAATAAAAGGTCCCGCCGGTGATATTGATCCCGCCCGTGTTTGTGAATGCTCCCTCGAACCCTAAACTTGTCCCCGCCGGGACGGTAACCGGCTGATTGTTGATCCAACTGGTGCCGTTTATGTTAACGGTGCTATTTGCATCAGTGACTTGCACCGTGTTAGCGTTTCCTGTGAGGTTGTTGACAACGAGCGTGCCGCCGCCAGTGGCTTCAATCGTCCCGGTATTTGTAAAGCCAATGAATCTACTGTCCCCCAGTACAATCGTCCGCCCTGGGGTGTCTGCGTCAACCGTCCCCTGATTGACGAGCTTTTGGGCGCCGTTGGAGCCGGTAAACGTGGCACCGCTCTGGCTGCCGCCGCGGACAGTGAGACCCGTCCCAAGCGTCAATGTTGCCGAGGTTGTGGTATTGGGGCCTTGGATCGCTGCCAAAGTGTCGAGGACCACCTGCCCGGTTCCGCCAAGCGTTTGCGTCCCTTTAAATATGACATAGCTATCGATCGTCAGCGTTCCATTGACGGTAAGGCCGTCAAACACTTCCAATTGAACGGCACCCGTTGATAAGTCGGTGTCGAGCGTAACCCCGTCGAGAATGCTGTATACGGAAGTATTGGCCAGCCGCAACACCGCGCCTCCGCTGGCGGTGATCGTGCCATTCTTGATTGTGCCCCCGGCCAAGTTCCAGGACCCGGTCGCGGCGGTGAGTGCGAGAGTCGTGCCGGTATTGTCGAGGAGGCCGGAGATGTTTACAGAGCCGCCCGTGCGATTAATCGAACCGATTGTCGCGAGCGTAAACGTGCCCCCCAGGTAGAAATCGCCGCCCATGATGTTCACGCCGCCGGGATTGGTCCATGAGCCATAAAACTTCAGGGACGTCCCGGCGGGGACCATTGCGGGCTGATTGTTCACCCAATTGGTACCGCTGAGGAAGAGGACGCTGTTCGCACCGGTGACGAGCACCGTGTTTGCGTTACCAACAATGTTGGCATTGAGCGTGCCCCCTCCGGTGGCTTCCAACGTTCCCATATTGGTGACGTTGCCGACCTGAAGCGTTCCCGGAGTATCGCAATTGATAATGCCTCGATTGATCAGCGTCGCAGCGCCCAGGGAGGTGCCGGCCGTCGAGCCGCCGTGGACTGTAATGCCCGGCCCGATGGTGAGGATTGCCTGCGCGACGTTCGAACCGAGGCTGCCCTGGTTGATCAGGAATACTTGGGCATTTCCGCCCAGCGTTTGGGACCCCACAATCAGGGCGGACCCGCCGACGGTAAGCGTCCCACCGAGCGTCAGCCCGTCCAGTATGGTCAATGAGGTGTTGACCAGGAGATCGGTGTTCAGCGTCACCCCGTCGAGGGTGGCGCCCGTGGTAACCAGCAAAGCCGCGCCACCGGTTGCCGACACCGTGCCATGGAGAATCGTGCCGCCGGCAAGGTTCCACGATCCAGTGACCGCATCGAGGGCGAGCGCCGTGCCGGTGTCGTCCAGGGTGCCGGTCAGGTTGACGGTGCCACCCGTCCGAAGGAATGTGCCCAGCTTTGCCAGCGTAAAGTTTCCACCAAGGTTGACCGTCGAGCCGGTTGTTTGGATCGTCCCGCCGTTACCCCACGTGCCGTTAAGGCTCACCGTCGAACCGTTCGTGCTGATCGTTGCGCCGGCGGGGTTCGTCCATTTACCGTTGAGCGTAAAGTTCGCTCCGGAGCTTTCGGTCAGGCCCGAGTTGGTAATCAAATTGTCGCCGGTAAGGCTAAGCGCGCTGCTCGCCCCGCTGACTTGAATGGCGTTGTGATTGCCGACGAGATTTTGCACCGTGAGGTAGCCGCCGGCGGTGACGGAGAAGCCAAGATTGCCGGCCAGATTCGCGCCGCTGACGGTCATGGAGCTTTTCGCCCCGCTGACCTGCAACGTATTGAGATTGCCGACCAGATTCAGGGCCGTGAGCGAACTGCCGTTCGTGCATTCCAATGTCCCGAAGTTGGTCACGGCGGCCAGGTTGACACCAGTGAAGAGTGGACGCCCGCCGTCGGCGAGGATCGTGCCGCGATTGATCAGGGATTCCTGACTGTTGCGGTTGTAGCTGTGAATTAGCGAGTTTTCAATCGTGACTCCCGGCCCTACTGTCAATGTGGCCGGCGCGGTGGTGCCCGTAGTGCTGTCGAATATACCTTCGATGAAGATGTCGCCGTATGAGTTCGTGGCCAAGCCAATCACTCGTCCCGTGCCTCCGATCGTTTGCGTGCCGTAAACCTCGACGCTGGTCAGACTGCTCACCGACAAGGTGCCGTTTAGGGTCAGCCCATTCTTCAAATACACCGCCCCGGTCCACACCGTCGCGTTCGCGTTCAGCGTGACCCCGTCGAGGTAGGAGGGGTACTCGGAGTAAATACCGAGTTGGCCGCTACCCGACACGATTGCGTCCTTGAGGGTTCCTGCTTGAATCGACATGTCCGCCGACAATTGCATCGAGCCCGCAACGTCCAGCGTGCCCCCATCGATGATCAGCGGCGAGGCGAGCGAAACACTATGGGCAAAAAGGTTGTCGTTGAAGCTCACCCTGAGTGTTGGGAATCCGCTGCCCACGATCGCATCGTCGGCGGCCGTAGGGACGCTGCCGCCGACCCAGTTTAGCGGATCGGCCCAATACCCGTAGCTGTCCCCCCCACCCTTCCAAGTCACGACCGAGAGCAGGAATCGCGCCTCGAGCGCTTCGGCCAGACAAGTGGGCCGGCGTTCGATCGGAGCGGCCGCTCGGCGAGGCGATGCCGCCGGCAGACGGTCCGGCAGGAAGTGACGCAGGCGCGACAGAGATTTGTGGCCGAAGGCGGACATTTACTCTCCTTCCTATGGACGCAAGGCTGACAGGATCGTCCACGGATTGCCTCCCCTTCCCTAATGATGACCCGGAGAGAGGAACGAATTGATGGGAAGCCGTTTTGATAACGGCGGTGGAGCATACCTGCGCAAGGGGTGCCCGCAAAGTAAAATAAAATGCCGGCCCCCGGGCTACTGGAGAGGATCCAATGGGGCCCATGGGCAGGATCGGGGCCGACGGGTGACTCTGCTGCTTCCGGGCAGTCAGCCAATGCAACTGCACATACGGCTTCATTCCCTTCCGCGAGCCTGGCTTTCGATCTCATCGGCGCTGAGCATCCGATACCCTACGCTCCGAACCGTCAGCACGTACTCCGCGGCATCCCCCAGGGCCTTGCGGATTCCGACCACGTGCGCGTCCACCGTGCGCACGGTGACGGCGGCGTCGCTGTGAAGGGCGGCCTCGATGATCTCGTCCCGCGAGAAGGCCCGGCCGGGGTGCAGGGCCAGATGCGCGAGGATGCGGAATTCGGCAGCCGTGAGCGGGAGGGCCTTGCCGCGAAGCAGGGCGTGATGGGCGTGGAGATCGACGGTCAAATCGCCCATCCGAATCGTAGCGGTCGTTGACGTCCGGTCCCCTGGCCGCCTGAGCAGCGCCTTCACACGCGCGACCAGTTCGCGCGGGACGAAAGGCTTCACCAGATAATCATCGGCCCCCAGCTCAAGTCCCAGGATGCGGTCCGCGGCACTCGCCCTCGCGGAGAGCACGAGGATCGGTATTCGCACGTGGCGCGGGTCGCCTTTCAGCCGCTGGCAGACTTCCAGGCCGTCGATGTCCGGCATGGATAAATCGAGCACGACGAGGTCGGGGCGGTGGCTGGTCGCGATCTTGAGACCGGAGGTGCCGTCCATGGCGAGAATGACGTCGAAGCCCTCCTGCTCGAGGCTCCGCCGCACCAGGTCGGCGAGGTCCTTCTGGTCGTCAATGACGAGAATCGTCCCTTTGGTCATGTGCCGCGCCCTGCATGACGAACCGCGACGGATTCGATCTGAGCGCAGTGTACGGGAGGCGCACGGTTTGGGAAATGAGGGCATCGCCCGTGGCATCACGGCGGATTGTTCGACGGATCCGAACCTACAGATCGTAGCCATGTAGGTTCGGATGTGCCGAACGGTTCGCCTGCTCCGGCGCGATGGGAATCACGGGCAGCTTGACGGAAAAAACCGCCCCGAGCCCGCGACCTTTGCTCGAAGCGTGAATGGATCCGTGATGTGCCGCGACGAGCGCCTGGCAAATCGCCAGGCCCAGCCCCAGCCCGCCGAAGCGGACGTGGATGTCGGGTTCGCCTTGCTCGAAGGCCTCGAAGATTTTCCCCAACTGCTGCGGCTCTATGCCCATCCCGGTGTCGCAGACTTCCAGGAGCAAATGCCCTTCGGGCGTATTACGGGTGCTGATGTGAATCCGCCCGCCGGCCGGGGTGAACTTGACGGCGTTGCGCACGAGGTTCCAGAAGATCTGCTGCAGGCGCACCGGATCGCCGGATATGTGCGTCGCGGTCGCGGCAAGGTCGGTGGTCAGGCAAAGCCCTTTTTCGCAGACGTCGGCTTCGCATACCTCGATCGCCGCCCGGAGCGGCTCGTGGGCGTCGACGGCCTCCTCGCGCAGGCGGAGCTTTCCGGTGGTGATACGGGTGAGATCCACGAGGTCTTCGATAAGCCGGATTTCCAAATCTATGTTGCGGCGGATGGTCCGCACGTCGTTGCGAACCGCCGGCGAAAGCGAGGGGTCCTGCTCCAGCATCTCCGCCACCATGAGCACCGGGCCCAGCGGCGTGCGCAGCTCGTGGCTCACCATTGCCAGGAATTTGCTCTTGGCGGCGCTGGCCTCCTCGGCGGCCTCCCTGGCCCGGCGCGACGCGTCCGCCGCCTTCTTAAGTGCGCCATGCAATGAGCTGGCCAGGAGCGAAACGACGGTAAAGACGGCCAGACGCAGCAGAAGGTCACGGACGGCCGTATAGGAAGTGGTTTGCGTCAGCAGCAGGAGGTACGCGGTGGCCATCCCCGAGAGCAGTGTGGCCAGCAGGCCCGGCCCGCGGCCGCCGTACCATCCGCTGATCAATACCGCGGCGAAAAATAAGGGGGAAATGCCGGCATCGCCGATGCCTGTGAGCCAATGGGTGAGGACCGTTGCCGCCACCACCGACAGGAGCGCCAGCCCGTAGCGGTATGCGATTGCCAAAGGTCGATTCATGCACATGCGCGATTCCCGGCGTCCAGAGCGGCCCACGGCAGTTGCACCCGCAGCCGCCGCGGGATTCTAAAGGTCACGTTTCACGAAAAGTATAGAACCCGGCGGCTACGGGTGCCACTGCAATGGGGCTCGCAGGGGGTTCGACGATCACTGTAGCCAGATCTCCTTGCATAGGTCGCCTCTCAGGCGGATTCGGGCCAGGTCCCGTCGTCCGCGAACTTGCGGTACTTGCGCTTAAGCCTCTGCATCAGATTGAGGCACCACCCGGCGTCTTCGATTTCGCTGAAGTGCTCGAAGGTCCGCATGTCGCTGATCAGGTCGCACAACTGATCCTGCAAGCCGCCCAGCTCCCGCGCCAGGAAATCCGCCGTCCGACGATCCGACTTGTGTTCGCACCCGGCCACCCATTTCTTCCTGCGCTTTTCCTTTTTCTTGTTTTTCTTGCTCATGACAATTCGCATCCTCGCGTCCGGTGTGGCCAGCGCGCGGAATCGGCGCGCGCCAACCGGCGCATTCATTTCCATCGAAACAATTCTCCACGTCATCCGGCGGAGCCGATCAACTGATCGGGATGGTGTGAATAGCGAGGCGCATCGTAATTCCTGCCTGTAACAGAGCCCTCGCACGCGACGAAGCGCGTGCAAGCGCCATCACAACTCGAATAACTCCCGGCTGAAATAAAGTAGGATCGGCCGGGAAAACTCCCGGCCCAACGAGGCGGGGAGGATCAGCAGTAGCCGCTATGGGCCGCGACGGAACGTGTCCGTCGCGAACCGGTCATGCGGAGTAAATTGAATGAATTCAACTGCATTCGTAAGGTCTCCATGGGGCCGCAGCACCCGAGGGAACGAGATTATTATGTGAAGCAGTAATAAGCAAGAAAAAAGTTCGAACGGCGCGGAGCAAAAAGCCTCCGCCCTAAAAGTCCTAACGGCAATCAGCGGCCAACCGATTCCGCCTTAAGATACATCGAATGCAGCACCTACGGCTCCCTCCGCACAAAAGTGTAAAGTCGGGTATTATGGCCGCATGCGCCGCCGCCTGTTCACACTCCTGTCCGCGCTGTCGCTGGTGCTGTGCGTGCTGGCGGTCGCACGCTTGATTCGGCAGTATATTTGGCCGCCGGACGATGTTTTGGAGTGGAGGAGCAGCACGCCTCGGCCCGGATCGTCGTTCTCCACGTTCCGCATCTGGAGGGTTGCCGTTGGCGGGATAGGCCCTGATGGCGTGATGGTGAAGTTTGACCGGATAGCGTTCGATCTCGAAATGCCCCAGGAATATTTCTTTGGTAAAAATTTTCCGCCGGGCTTTCACCGGGAATCAACTCAGCGCATCACAGCCGGCTCCCCGAGGATAAAAAGTTCCTCCATTCGGTTCCCGTTGTGGTACGTGGCGATCATGACGTTGCCGTTGCCTCTGTATTGGGAGTTCGGTCACCGCCGCCGATGGTATCGCAAAGTCGGGGCACGGCACGGCCTGTGCCTCGCCTGCGGCTACGACCTCCGCGCCACGCCCGAGCGCTGCCCCGAGTGTGGCGCGCTGCCCGCAGCCACCAAGGTAAAGGCATGAAACGCCGCGCCTTCACACTCCTGTCCGCGCTGTCGCTGGTGCTGTGCGTGGGGACGTGCGCGATATGGGTTCGCAGTTACCGATTCACGGACACGCTTTATCGTGAGAGGCGACAAATTCAGCCGGTAAACGAGCGATCAGAGGATGCGATCACCTCAAATTCGGGACGAATTTGGGTGTGGCGCAGCCTGCGAATTTACAACGCAAAAATGTATGGCAGTGCCGAGGCGCCGCACCGTTCGACCAGGCGCGCCGGCCCCGGTGACCGCGTCGTCGTTATAATCTCTAACCTTATGGGACCGGGTCAGGATACCATTGCGAACCAACCGGTTCCCGACGATGGCTACATCCGCCTCCCGTGGCTCGGCCCGATTAGAGCCCAGGGGCGCACGGCGGATCTGATCGGCGAGGCCATTCATGATGGATTCGCCGAGGCAGACCTCATTCAACACGCAAATGTAATTGTGACATTCGCCGACACGCACGAGACAAATCCGCCTTCCCCGAGCCCGGGTCGAACGAGTTCCACCTCGTGGGCGTTGGCGCGAGGCCGGCCTGCGAACGCGACGTCGCCGCCGGCAATTTTCTCCCCGCCCGCGCCTCCGGGCACCGGTTCCCATTGGCGAAAACTGGGTTTTGAATTCGTTTCCCTGTGGCAACCGGAATTCACGCATTCCCGGCAGGAATGGCAGATTTCCTTTCCGCATTGGATGGTGGCCCTTCTTTGCGCGGTGCTTCCCGGTTTACGATTGTTGGCGTCGATGCGCCGCCGTCTCCGTACGCGCGCTAACTGCTGCACCATCTGCGGCTACGACCTCCGCGCCACGCCCGAGCGCTGCCCGGAATGTGGGACGCCCCGATCGGCCGCGGCAAGGGAGAGGGGATGGAATGGTTCGAATCATGGCAGGACATTCAAGGATATCCGAGACATTTGCCCGCCTTGAGCCAAGGTCGGCGGCGCTGCATGATATTGCCCACATCATGGGGCGGTGCGCGGTATATTCGACCGGGAGGCTCGGGTGTTCACGGCGATAACACGACTAACGCATTCACGGCGCTGGAAGCGCGGTTCTACTAAGGCGCGCCGGGAGAACGGTGTCCCGGTGATTGGCGCTGCAACTGTCGAGTGCCTCGAATCCCGCACGTTGCTCAGCGTCACCTACAAGGTTCTCGACCTGGGCGTTCTGCCCGGCGGAACTACCAGCGCGGCGTACGGCCTGAACCAGGCGGGCGCGGTCGTCGGCAACGCGACTGCCGCCAATGGCGTCACTCACGGCTTCAAATTTATCAGCGGGAAGATGACCGATCTGGGCAATCCCCTCAGTTCGGTGGTTTCCCATGGCTATGCGATCAACGCCAAGGGGGATGTCACCGGCGAAGCGGTAATCGGAAAATACGATCACGCGGTTCTGTTCTCCAACGGCGTCATGCACGATCTCGGCACGCTCGGCGGCAACAGCAGTTTCGCCTACGCCATCAATGATTCGCAAACCGTCGTCGGCGGATCGTATATTGCCGGGAACACCGTGGTTCACGCGTTTATCTGGACGCCCGCCCGGGGGATGAAGGATCTGGGGACGCTCGGCGGGGGGTTCAGCCTTGCGTATGGGATCACGGCAGCGGGGAAAATCGTCGGCTACTCCACCAATCCGCACGGGCAGAACCATGCGTTTCTTTTTGACGGCGCGATGCATGATCTAGGCGTTCTGGCGGGCGCCACGCGCAGTATCGCGTATGCGATGAACGTGTTCGGCCAGATCGCCGGGTCGGCGAAGGTGGCCGGCAACGAGCACGCGGTGCTGTACGCCGCGGGTAAGTATTCGGACCTGGGGACGCTGGGCGGGATCAGCAGCTCGGCCTACGCGATCAACGACTCGGGCACGCTCGTTGGCGAGTCCACGCTCAGGAACTCCACCACCACACATGCCTTCGAATATCGCGGCGGAAAGATGTACGACCTCAATCAGGAGATCGACCCCGCCGCGGGGTGGACGCTGCTGGACGCGTCGGGGGTAAACAATGCAGGGCAGATCGTTGGGCTGGGGATGATCCATGGGAAGATCCATGGATTTTTGCTGACGAAGATTCTTGTTTGAGCGCGCGGCCGGCAGGGGGTTCGTCGTTCCATACGCGCGTGGCAACTTTTGCGGCGCAGCCATGTCCAATCATTGAGCGAATCAGGTTCCGAGTCAGCAGAATCATCCGCGCGACGATGCGGAGGAAGGTATCATGCTTCGATATGCGCTCGGTCTTTCCATCGTCCTTCTGTGGATTCTCACAGCCATCGGGCCGGTTCGTGCGCAAACGCTGCCGCCGTTGCACGCACAAGGGCGGCAGATTCGAGACGCCGCGGGGAAGGTGGTTCAACTCCGGGGCGTGAACGTCGGGGGCTGGCTGGTCACGGAAGCTTGGATGTGCGGGGAGACTGACAATGTGGAGCGCAAGGCCCTCGAGCAATTGGAAAAACGCTTCGGCGCGGAGAAGGCGACGACGCTCATGACCGCGTGGCAGGACAATTGGTTTGCCGCCGCGGATCTGGACGTGATCAAGATGTACGGATGCAACGTGCTTCGCGTTCCGTTCAGCTACCGCACGTTGCAGGATGTCGCGGGGAATTGGAAACGCGACGGGAAACACAACATCGATTTTTCGCGAATGGATTGGATCGTCAAAGAAGCCCAGCAGCGCGGTTTGTACGTCATATTTGTACTCCACACCTGGCCGGGCGATTACCACACGATCTCCCGACAGACGCCCGAGGGCCAGGCGGCGCGCGTGAAAATGGCCGCACTATGGACGGAAGTGGCCCGCCACTTTCGCGGCGTCGGGGCGATC
>JAQGHP010000340.1 GCA_028288775.1 Phycisphaerales bacterium
TGACCGTGCGGTCGCGGATCATCTCATTTTTGATGTAGCGGTATTCCCAGCGCGGGTATCCTTCGACATAGAGCACGTTGATCTTCGCGTCGAGCACGGAGATTTGGGCGGTGCGGGCGTTGTCTTCCTCGTCCAACTCGCCGGGCTGCTTTTCGGCTTCCACCTTGATGTCCAAGGGGCCGACCTGGTCGGGCTTGAAAAGCAATTCCTGCTCGAAGGGCTTGTCGTCCGCGACGTGAACCACCTTTTCCACGAAGTGGCCGTCGGGGTCTTTGAGTTGAAGCCCGGTTTTCTTTTCGGTGATCCTCAGCTTCACGGCGTGCCCGGGCTCGTAGCCGGTCGCGCGGAGGACGAGCTTCACGTTCACGATGTCGTCCTTGAACGCGCTGTCCTGCACACTGATGGACTGAAGTTCGATGTTCTGCGGCGCCTTGTCGGAGCCGACCGAGACGGGATAGACCTTCACTTGGTAATTGGCCAAAGTCTTAAAGGCCTCGGCCAGCGGCGCGGTCGGAGTGTCGCGGCCGTCCGTCAGAATCACCACGCCCGCAAGGCGCTGCCCTTGTAGATCATCGAGCACGGTAAGGATCGACGGGATGACCTGCGTGCTGTTACCATCGGGCTGGAGCTTGAGCATCGCGTCGAGCAGCGGTCGCTCGGCGGCGGGGACGACGTCCTTCGTCTTCCGCTCGTCCACCCCCGCCACGGAGCCGATCGCCCGTGCGTTGCGGTCGAAGCTGTAGAAGCGGAGGGAATGCACCTTCGCCAGCCGCTTGATAAGGGCCTGATCCTCGCCCGTGAGCAGATCGACCGCGGCTTCGAGGCGGGTCAGCCCGGAGCCCGCGGGGCCGGCGTTTACGTCGCGGACCTTCATGCTCAGGCTGTCGTCCACCAGCACGGCCACGAACGACGGCTCGGTGAGGTTGCGGGTGCGTGTGAGGATCGGGTTGTTGAGCAGGACAATCACAAACGCCACCAGCCCCGTGCGCAGCAGGCCGAGGAACACCCGCGCCCCGACCGAGCGGCCGTCGCGCGGGTAGACGTACAAGAGCACGAGCGCGGCCGTGGCCGCGAGGATGAGGTTCCAGGCGAGCGTGCCGCTGATGACGGTGAGAAGGAAGGCGAACAGCGCGATCCGCCCGAGGACCGTGCGGCCGTAAACGTTGCCGCTGCGGAAAAACCACACTTCGAGCAGCGCGATGAGCACCGCGACGGTGACATAGGTTAGGAGTAACTCCGCGTGAGCAGAGGTGTTCTGAAGCCAGCCGGCGGCGAAAGGAATCGCCACAACGATAATGACCGTGCATACGACGGCAAGGATCTTGCGAAAGCGCTCGAGCTGCGGGTTGCGCGACTTGCGAAAGAGCACGACGAGCAGCCCGATCGCGGCGATGGCGAATGCATAGTTGGGCCACGACCCCGCGTTGCCGATGAGCGGCCCGGGCCAATGCGGGTCGAACTGCATTCTCAACTGGCCTTCGCCGTTGAAAAAGCCCTTGTCGAGGCCGAGGAGCCATTCAAGTTTTTCCACGAGATATTTGAACATGCTTACCCGATCCCAGGTCTATCGTGCGCCGGGCCAAAACTGCCGCGGCATGGGCAGCCCGCTTGTGTTACTTGCGGCTATAGCCGCAGATTCATGGGCGGGCCGCCCATGCCACGAAAGAGGCCTCATCGAACCGCCGCAGTGCGAACGGGCGACGGCGGCGCGGCTTGTGACGCTCGGCCCGCGCGCACCGGCGCGGGCGTCGTCGCCCCCACTTCCTGCCGTCGATAGTGCCCGAACGACATCGCTATAAAACACTCGAACAGTACCAGCCCGAGCACCGCAACCATCGTCCACCAACTAAAATCATTGCCTTCGCGACCGGCCACCGCTTCGGTGGAAATCTCGGACGGCTGCATCGACATCTTGATGTCGCCCAGGGCGTGCATGATCGCGTCGTCGGTGATGGTCGTGACGTTGGCCTCGTCGCGGGCGGGGACGTTGACCGCGATCGGAACCTTGCGGTCCCCGCCCAAAGACAATGTGTAAACCCCCGGCTTGTTGATTGGCGCGGTGTGATAGACGCCCTTCGCGCCCTCGCTGCCTTCCTTGGCATCGGTGTCGGGGCCGATGTCGATTACGACTGGCAGGCCGTTCGGGTCAGTGACGGCCGGAGTGGACGTCACGCGCACGGACGGGGGGATCTTGATCGACTGGCCGACCGACAGGTTCATCCAGTAGTCGCCCGTGCGCACGCTGCCCGAGAGCAACTCGTGCATGAGCGGCGGATAATTGGGCTTGGCCGCGAAGTTCATCCACTCGTCGTTGGCGGAAGTCGAGACGAAAACCACCCGCCCCTCGCCGACGGAATGCACGGTAATTGCCGGGTCTTCGGGGCTCTTTCCGTCCGCGGGAAGATAATTGAGCACGCGCTCGATGCCGCTCTCGGCAGGGACATCCGCCTGCCAATAGCTGGTGACCTGCGCGGTGTCGATGCCCGTGTTTTCCTGGTTGCCGAAGATGCTCAGGTATGGGTGGAGGGTGGACTTGGGTTTGAAGTCGAAGCTGTAGGCTTTTTCGTTCACGCCCGTTCCAATGCTCATCAGCTTAACCAGCGGCCCGGGAAGAAGCTTTCTCGGCAGCAGCAATGAGTTGTAGTTTTCCTTGGTGACGGCGTCGCCCATGAAGAGCATCAGCGTGCCGCCCTGCTGCACGAATTTCTGCAATGCATCGGCCTCGGCGGGCGTGATCTGCCCGACCCCCGCCAGAACTACCGCGGCGTAGTCGCCCAAAACCTTGTTGCCCAATTCCAGGTCCGTAATGATCTCCGGCGAGACGTAGCTATCGGTGCGAGCCGGCTTGCCCGGCTCGGCGGATTTTTGCGGCGCCAGCGCTGTGGCGAGGAATGCGCCCGACCCTTCCAGCGGGCTGATGCCGCGTTTGCCTTCGACGATCAGCACCTTCATTTCCGACGCCACGTCCACGACGCGCCAGCGGAGGTTGTCTACTTGCAAATGGTCGTCGTCGATAAGCTGCGCGGAGATGACGTGCGGCCCGCCGGTGGGGAAGGCGACATCCGTCACGGTTTGGTCGGGGGTGGCGTTGTCGAGGCGGATGTTGCCGCCGCCTTTGAGGACCTGCTCATCGAGCTTCCATTGCAGCGTGCCGTCGTGGCCGGAGCCGAAGCCCTTCACGTCGGCCTTGAAGTCCGACTTGAATTTGGTGGTGACGAGATTGGCGGTCGGGCGCACGTCGAGCACCGCGCCGTTCCATTGCGCTTTGCCATCAGACAAGTTGAAGTGCTTGACCACGGTAAAGCTGTTAACCAGTTCCGGCCCGATCTGGCGGAGCGTCTGCGCCTGCTGCCCTTCCCAGGCGCTGCGCGTGGCGTCCGTGAGGATAAAGAGATTCTTGTTGGGCTGGTTCGCCTCATCGCGGGCCACTTTGATCGCGAGCTGCAACGCGCCGGGAAGATCGGTCGAGGAGTACGACTGCTCGATGCGATCGACCACCGAACGCGCATCTTCCAGATCGTATTGCGGCTTGGAGATGACCGGGTTGGCGGGACGGCCGGCGGTGATGACCACCACCGATTCCCCGCCGGAAGATGCCCGGGCCAGCAGCATCTTCACCAGCTTCTTCGCCTGATCCAGGTGCGTTTTGTCGTCCGGGTG
>JAQGHP010000411.1 GCA_028288775.1 Phycisphaerales bacterium
GCCACTCCCCGAGGGGGAGCAGCCGGCGAGGAGAGTGAGAGACAGAATGATCGGTGCGATGCCGCGTGGGTTCATTGAGGTACCTTTTTTTGCGTTGAACCTTGCGGAGTTACACATAGCCCCGGAGGGGCGTAAGACCTTAGCCCACGGCGCGAGCCGTGGGAAGGAATGGGGGGAAATCAATTCGCCCCGGAGGGGCGTAAGAAGCGCGGAAAGCAAGTGTGCCAGGGTTATTCGGCACGCTTGCGTTCCCGCGGTTCAGACCTTCGGTCCGACCGGGCCGACACGGCCCGGCTCTGAATATCTCATCGCCGAACACGCAATCTAACCATCGGACCACTTGAGAATCCCACACTTCTTACGCCCCTCCGGGGCTGGTTACTTTTCCGTGTCATTTCCCCACGGCTTGCGCGGTGGGCAAAGGTCTTACGCCCCTCCGGGGCTGCGGAACGCCAAGGCGCCTGCTCCGGGACTGCCGAGCGCTACAGCGTCTCCTCATCCTGCTCCATCTCGTTCAGATACGTCAGTGCCCGTTCCAGCTCGCTCTTGAGGTGGCGGACGCGGAGCAGGCTTTTTACGCGCGTGAGCAGCTCAAACTTGTTGACCGGTTTGCTGACGAAATCGTCCGTCCCGCATTCGGTGGCGGTTTCGATGTCGCCCAGTTCGTTCAGGGCAGTGACCATGAGGATCTGGATGTCGCGGGTCTTGGGGTCGCCCTTCAGGCGTTTGCAGACCTGGAAGCCGCTCATCTGCGGCATCATGATATCGAGCAAGATCAGGTCCGGGTGGTGCTCCTCGACTTTCCGGAGGGCGTCGAGGCCGTCAATCGCCGTGGCGATCCGCACGGGCAAAGATTCGAGGAACGCCTGGAGCAATTCGATGTTCTGGGGGTTGTCGTCAACGATGAGGACGGTGGACTGCGGGAGGAACGATTCGTTATTGGGCGGCTCGGAAGGGCCGCGGGGAGACTGGGGTTCGGTCATATCGGCGCTCCTGACGGACGACGGCCGACGTCCCCAAGGCGTCGGCGTCGGGGGCGACTATATGCCCGGCAGGCTCAGTTCTCAAGGAGAAGGAACGGGCGGGTCGGGAGTAAGTAAGAGGGAGATGGATTGCGGAATTCAATTTTCACTTTGCAATTTGCAATCGGGGCCGAGGGGATTTCACGTAGAGAGGAATGCGAGGGAAGGGGATTGCAAACTGCAAAGTGAAAATTGGGGGAACACGGCTACTGGGCGTTTACTCTTTGAGCAGCGGTGCGATCAGCGTCGTCCAAAGCTCGTAGCCTTTGCGGTTCATGTGCAGCATGTCGGGCCCGAAGAGCTCGGGGCGGGGTTTGCCGTCCTTGTCGAGCATGGGCGTGAAGACGTCCACGTAAAAGAGGCCTTTGCCCTGCTTCGTGTACGCCTCGATAAGGCGGTTGGACTCCCTGGCCTTCTCCAGCAGCTTGACGCGGGAGGGGCTGGGTTTGACGGCGATGAAGTAAATGGGGACCCACGGCTGTTCGCCATGCACCTTTCAACGAACGCCTTGAAGTCCGCCAGAAGCTGCGCGGGCTCCCGCCCCGCGGCCAGATCATTGTCCCCCGCGTAAAGGAAGATGCGTTTGGCGTGGTAGGGGAGAACGATCCGGTCGGCGTAGCGCGTGCTGTCCGCGATCTGGGACCCGCCGAAGCCGCGGTTCAGGACCGGGATGCCGGGGAAGTCTTCCGTGAGCGTCTTCCAGAAACGGATGCTGGAGGAGCCGACAAAGAGAGTCACGTCCTTCGCCGCGGCGTGATCGCGGTCGGCCTTCTCAAATGCCGCGATCTCATTCTCAAACGGGCCGCGCTTGGGATCGTCGGCGCGGACGGTGATCGCGGAGAGCCACAGACATAGAAGGACGATCGTGCAACGTGCGCCGGTATTCATAGTTCGGCCCTTGCCGGGGACCTGGTTCTGAAACGTGAAGACGTGAAACGTGAGAGAACCTCCGCAAGCAGAGTCTTCTCACGTTTCACGTCTTCACGTTTCACGTTTCAGCAATCTACTTATCCGCCTGATACAGCGGCAAATACCGATACGGCACACACAGGGCCAGACAGGCCATCGAGGAGCGGTATGCCGGCCCGGCGTCTTGTTCCTGGCCGCTGCCGCCAGCGAAGGTGCCGTCGGGTTGTTGCTGGGCCAGCAGCGTATCGCGGAGCTTGGGGTAGAGGGTGTCCCAATACTTGCCGCCGAGCTGGTTGAGGGCCTGGGCGCAGTAGTAGACGCCGTAGTAGTAGAACTCCATACCGGGGTTGTCGGGCGGATTTTTCAGAAGGTACTCGCCGCCGGCGAGGGCTTCCTTGGGGTGTTCGCCTGCGGGGAGGTTGGGGTCGAGCCCGCGGAGCAGTTCGAGCATGAGGGTTCCGGTGCCGGTGCGGGCCTGGTTGGGGGGCTGGCCCGGCTGGTACCCAAAGCCGCCGCCCTGGCCTTCGGGGAAGGCGCTGCGCTGGATGTATTCGCGGGCGTCTTCCAGGGCCTGCTTGGGGATGGCCGCCCCGCAGTTGGCCGCGCCGCGCAGGGCCATGAGCTGCCAGCCAGTGACGGACATGTCCGAGTCGGGCGCGTTCACCTGGTAGCGCCATCCGCCCTTGTACTGATTGCCGTTCTTGGGGGCCTTCTGGGCGGCGAGGATCAGTTGCGAACTCTTGGCCAGCGCCTTGTCGATCTTCGCCCGGCGGGCGTCATCGACCATTCCATACACCTCGGCGAGCATCACGGTGCTGATGCCGTGTTCATACATGACGTGGTTCCCGCCCTGCGAGCGCGAGAGCAGGCCGGTCTCCTGCTGGCTTTCGATGACGTAATCGATGCTCTTGTAGAGCACGTTGCCGAAGGGCCCCTGGCCCGGGACGTGGCCGCGGGAGAGGAACGCCATGACGCTCAGCGAAGGCACGGCAGTCGTGCCGGCCGAAGCGCCCTGCGGGAAGGTGCCATCGGGCTTCTGATTCTTAGCCAGCCACGCGAGCGCCTTATCGACCGCGATGCGCACATTGGAAGGCACCGGCTCGTCCTGCGCCGCGCGGGCCGGCGCGACCAGTGGAGCCGCCGGCAGCGGCGCGAGCACGACGGCGGTGGCGAGAGCCGCTGCGAGAAGTTTGCGGGAAAGGAAGGGCTTCATTGATGGCTCCGACGTTGCCTGGTAAATCCTGAAATCCGAATTCCGAATCCCCGAAACCCGAATCAAATCCGAATGACGAAATCCGAATTCCGAAGCCGGGGGGAGCCACGAATGACACGAATGGGCACGAATGAATTCGGTCTTATTCGTGTCCATTCGTGTTCATTCGTGGCTCACGTCTTTCTTCGCCCCTTCGGAATTCGGATTTCGTCATTCGAACTTCATTCGGGTTTCGGATTTCGTCATTCGGATTTCTTCACCACTTATTGTTTCTGCGACGGCTCCGGGCGTTGCGTCTGCATGTGGGCGACGCGGATGTAGTAGTTCTTGATCATCTGCTTGTACGCCGGGGGGCCGCTCTGCTGGGCGGCGTTCATCAGCTCCTTTTGCATCATCGGGGGGAGCTTGGCCCAGTCGGCGGCGCTGATGCCCAGGGCCTGCACGTTGGCGGGGGGGTTGTTGTCGCCGCCGGCGTTCTGGCCCTGAATGCCCTGCTTGGAATCGGGGGTGTGGCCGGCCATGGCGGAGGGATCCTGGCCGGGTTCATTGCCCGGCTCCTGGCCGGGTTCCTGGCCGGGCTGACCGGCTTCGGGCTGGCCCTGGCCGGGGAGAGCCTGGGCGGATGCCTGGGCGGCCTGCGCCAACGCCTGAGCCGCCTCGGCAGCGGCGGGCTGGTTGGGCTGCAGCGCCTGCTGCTGCGCTGCCGCGGCTTCCTGGGCGGCTTGAGCCGCGGACTGCTCGGGGTGACCCTGTCCCTGGCCTTGTTCGGGCTGGCCTTGGCCCTGCTCCGGATGGCCCTGTTCGGGCTGACCCTGCCCTTGCTCGGCGTTGGCCTGGGCCTGCTCGGGGTTGCCGCGAAGGGCCTGATCGGCTTTGGCGAGAGCTTGCTGGGCGTCGGCCTGGGCCTGACCGGCCTGGTCGGGTTGATTGGCGGCTTCGGCTTTCGCCGCATCCTGCTGCGCCTGGGCGGCTTGCTCGAGGGCCTTTTCCGCCTGGTCGGCACGCTGGGCGAGGGCCTGATTCTTATCCGCCTGCGCTTCCTTCGCCAATTGCTTGGCGGCATCCTGCGCCTGCTTTGTCTGATCGGCGAGTTGCTGCTGTTGCTGGGCGGCCTGCTGCGCGGGCATCGCACCCTGCGCATCGGCGGCTTGCTGCGCCTGCTGTGCCAGGGCCTGAGCAATTTGCTGCTGTTGGTCGGCCAAGCCCTGTGCCTGGTCCGCCGCAGCCGCGTCGGCCTTTTGGTTGTCGGCCTGCGCCATCGCCTGATCGGCCTTGGCTTCGGCCTGCGCCGCCTGCGCGACTTCCTGGCCGGCCTTGGCCAATTCCTGAGCGGCCTGCTGGAGTTCCTGCTTTGCCTGATCGGCGTTTTGCGCCTGGGCGGCTTTCTGCGCGTCCGCCGCGGCCTGCTGGGCGTCGGCCTTCGCGGCCTCGGCGGCCTTGTTTACGTCGGGATTGTTCGCGCCCTGCTTGTTCTGCTGCTCGACGGCATCCGCCTGCTTCGCGATCGCCTGGGCGGCCTGCTGCGCCTGTTGGGCGGCGTTGTCATTGGCCTGCGGAACCTGATTCTGGTTCGCATCGTTCTTCAGGGCGTCCGCGGCCTTGTTGGCGTCGTTCTGCGCGTTCTGGGCGGCGTCCTGGTTCTGCTGGTCCTTCTGTTGTTGCTGCTTCTGTGCGTCCGTCGGATTGGCGTTGGGATTCTTCGCCGCGTCCGCAAGCTTCTGCGCATCCTGCTTCAACTGATCCGCGGCCTGCTGCGCCTGCTGGGCCGCCTGGGCGAGCTGATTCTGCTCGATGTTCTTGACCAAATCCTTTTGCTGATCCTGATTGGGCGTCTGCGCCCCGGCCTGCTGGAGCGGGTCCTTGTCGGCCTTGGCAAACTGCTGCACCTGATCGTTGAGCTTCTTCTGCTCCTCGGCCAGGGCGTTGGCCTGCTGCTGCGCCTGTTGCGCCTCCTCCTGCTTGGAGGTATTGTTCTGGAGCTCGGTCTGCTTCTGCTCGTCCTGCTCGATCTTATTGGCCAGCTCCGTCAGCTTCTGGGCTTCCTTCTGGGCCTCCTGGTTCTGGATAGCCTGATCCTTCGCAATCGCCTCCTGAAGCTTGGCGATCGCCTCCTGCTGCTTCTGGCGGTTTTGGTCCACGTTCTCCGGGTGCTGCTGCATTTCCCGGGCGACTTCCTCCTGCTTCTTGGCCGCGTCCTTCAGCGCCTCGGCGGCTTCGGCCTTGCGCTCGGCGACTTCGGCCTTCTCGATCAGCTTCATTAGCGCCTCGCGGGCTTCGACGATCTCCTTCTTCGACTTCACGGCGTCGTCGTGGCGGGCGGCGGAGGCGTCGGTGTCGATCTGGAACTTCGCCGCGTCGTCGGCTGCGCCGGCGATGGTCTTGTCGGCGATGTCCTTCGCGGCCTGCGCCACATGCGCGAAAGGCGTGGCGAGGAACTCACTTGCCGCGGTCGAAAGGTCCTTGCTCGTCGCGGCCAACTGGTCGCGCAGCTCGGTGGAAAGGCGCTTTTCCTCCGCGGTGATCGAATGCTTGTCGTCCTGGCGGGAGAGGGAGTCAGCCTTCCATTCATTCTGATTCAGGCGCTCGATCGCCTTGCGGATGGCGGCTTCGAGGTCGAGCTTGCGCTGCTCGTTGAGCTTGTCCTGGTAGCTCTTGGCCTCGTTCTTATTGATGACGATCGTCTGCCGGGCCGAGAGACCGAACTGCGGGTCGGGGTCGCGGTTATCCGTCGCCTTGAGCTGGTAGGTGATGCGCGTGCCGTTTGGCGATTGGAACTGCGTGAGGATCGAGCCGACCGACAGCACCCACTGGTCCTTGATGTTCTTCAGGTCCTTGGAATGGATGGTGACGGGGAAGGTGCGCTCGGGCTTGTCGTCAACCTGAATTAGCGCCTCGACGCGGGCGACTCCGAAATCGTCCGATGCGGTGTACATCAGGGGCACGCTGTCGTCGGGCCGCACAGCGATTTGCGTGATCGGCGAGGTGATGGCGATGGCGGGGGCCTGGTCGAACTGCGCGGTGATGGCGCGGGGCTGGTCGTCCTTGTTGCCCAGCGAGAATTCGTTGCGCAGCTTGATGACGTATTCGCCCGTGTGCGTGACGTCGAGCTTCGCCTGGTATTCGTTCTTGTTGGCGGTGGGGGCGAGGGCGACGACGGCCTGCGTCGGCTTTCCTTCGTCGAGAATAAGCTGGCTCTGGTCGGTGACCAGCGAGTCGGTGGTGTGAAGCGTGAGGGTGACCTTGGTGCCGACGAGGGCGTCGAGGTTGCCGTCGCCCGCGGTCATGCTCCGCGGCTCCATGGCGGTGTAGGCGGGGTAGTCATACCGCACGTCCAGGCGGGTGATGGCGGGGCGGGGGTGGACGGTGGCGGTGAACCAGTCGCTGTCGCCGTGGTCGGTCGTCACCTTGTATTGGAAGGTCTGCTGGAGGCTGTCGAAGTTCGCGTGGAATTCCCGGGCGCCGGTCTGCTCGAGGGCCTGGCTAACGCTTTGGCCGCTGGAGAACTTGCGGATGAGGGTGACCTGGCGCGAATTCAGTTCCTTCCCGCCGACGGTCGCGGAAATTTTGGTGATGATGTCGAGCGGGTCGCCCTGGGCGAGCGTGACGTCGCCCGGCTTCACCTGGATGTCGGAGAGCAACGGAGGCATGTGGTTGTTCCACGGCATCAAAATCGTAAACAGGCCGCGGAGCGTCGGCACGGCGGTGTGCGAATTGAGCGAAAAGAACATCCACAGCAACAGCACGGGGGCAAAGTAAATCGCCCAGCGGGTAATCGTATTGAACGGCACCACGACCGAAGCGTTGACCCTGGAGGCGTCCCCCTCCGCCTGGTTGATCAGATGATCGACGAGTTCCTGCGAGCCGCGGAATTGCGGATCGGATTCCTGGCTGAGTTCGACCGCGCTGCTGAGGCGTTCCTGAACGCCCGGGTTGAGCTCTTCCACCTGCCGGGCGGCCCGGCTCAGGCTCCAGCGTTGCAGGGCCGGGCGCAAATAATGCACCGCCGACCAGACCACCGAAGCCCAGGTGATCAGCGAAACGATGACCCGCAGGACGAGCGGAATCCCCGGGAAGTACCCCAGGAGCAGGGCGGAGGCGAGGAGCGCGCCAAGGCTGATGACCAGCGTCTGCAACACGCCGCGGGCGGCCAATACCGTCCATTGGCGCTGCGACACTTCGCGGAGCGGATCGGTAAGCCGATCAGAAACCGACATCGGCGGGCGGGATGGGGTCATGGTGGACATGGTGATCTGCCTCCTGCGGGAACGGCCCAAAAGGCCGCTGCCGGGGGTTCCTTCCTGCTTCTATTCACTGCGGTCCCGGTGCATCGGCACGGCGGGCTGCCTAATACGATGCGCGGGGAGAGGATTCATTACAGCCCGAGTACCGCTTCCTCAATTTCATTTTGCAATTTTCATTTTGCAATTTGCAATCGGAATCCCCGGCGGGTCGGTCATTGCAAATTGCAAAGTGCAAAGTGCAAAGTGGTAGGCGTCGTTGTGCCCTTTTGCGCACCTAGACCAGCCCTCCCACCTTCCGCAGTATCCATTCCGCGGTAATCAACCCCACGAACGCGATCAAAAAGCACCAGTGCGCCCGGCGGGTGTACGGGTTTTCCGGGTCGGCGAAAAGCCCGATCTGCTGGATCGTGTCCAGTGGCGGTTGTTCCAGATTCGGGATGTGTTGGGCGAGCACGTCACCGTAGGCCACGTCCACCCCCACGCCGCTGCCGGAGCGGGCGATGCTTGCCATCATATTCCGGTCGGCGTTGATGTTGCGCAACTCGCGGTCGGTGCCGGTCAGCACGTCCACCAGCAGCGATTTCTGCCCAGCGGAGGTGTCATCGTTCAGCGCCTTCTCCACGGACTGGCCCTGGAGGGTGATCTCCACCGCCCCGGCCTTGATGCCGCTAAGCGTGGCTCGGTAGACGCCGGGGGCATCCGGCAGTTCGGTCGCCTCGGCCGTGGCCACCACCGCGCCGCCCTGCAATTGGCCCGTCGCGGCATTCTTCCTGGTCACACTGCGGGCGACCATTTTAAACTTCTGCCCCGTCTGCGGGGTGAAATCGTCCTTGAGCAACCGTGCGTTGACCACCACGGAATCGCCCTCGGTGTATCGCGGCTTGCTCGTGCCGAAGCGGACGTACCGCCCGCCGGCGGGCATGTCGCTCTGCACCACCCAGCGGATCACCTGGCCCCAGAAACGGTCGGTGAGGTTTTCGCCTTCGACTTGACGCAGACGCCACATCTGGTCGCTGGCCAAGTACATGACGCGGCCCACGCCCGCGGTCATCGTCGCGAGCAAGGCGCGCTGCCGGGCGGTGGCGAGCGTATCCGAATCCTGCTGCGGCGTGAGGGAGGCGCTGTCGCGAATGTCGGAAATCTGCCACAGCACGCTCGCCGACTGCTTGGCCTGCGTCTGCTCGCTGTGCCAATACCACTTGGCATCGCCCGTGCCCATCGACGCCCAGTAGTGGGCGTTGGTCTGATCGTTCACGTCCAACTGACTTACAACGCTGCTGATGCCTTCGGGCGCGACTGTGGCCCGGAAGCCGTTGTGCATGTGTTCCGACAGCGACGCGGCGGTCCAATTGCTTGATACGTGTACCGGCAACAATTCCGCCAGCGGAGTTCCGCTGTAGCGCGCGGGCATGTTCAACTGCCCCGCAATCACCAGCAGCGAGGTGCCGCGGTCGCGCACGGCCTTGGCGATGTTCTTCTGCGCCTCGACGCCCAAAAGCTCAACCGGCACGTCGCCCAGAACGATCAGGTCAAACGCCGCCCATTCCTCGGCGGTTTCGGGGAGCTTCTGCGCTTCGTCCGCCGGGTTGGTGGGGGAGGCCTTGATCGGCGTGGGCGCCTGCACCTGCGCGACGTGGGCCGGCTCGGTCAGCACGGTCTGCAAATGCACGCGGTTGTCGCGCTTGAGATAGTTGGCGAGGTACCGGTATTCCCAACGCGGCTGATCCTCCACCACCAGCACGTGCAGCTTGTCCTTCTTCACGGAAACGCGGAAGTTCTGGACGTTGTTTTCCTTCACCGCTTCGCCGGGCATTTCCGCGATGCGCACCTGGTACTCGTACACGTCCGGCTCAGGGGGCTTGTCCTTAAAGGTAAGCACCGTGGTCGTCTGGCTGGAGGTGGGGGTGACGGTCTGGGTGTCGAGGACGGTGGTGCCGCGAAGGAAGTCCACCTTCACCGGCCGGCCCGCCATCCCGTCCAGGCGGAGCAGGGCGGAGGCGCGGAGGGTGTCGTCCTTGAAGATCCAGTCGGGGGCGTCCACCGATTCGACCGATGCGTCCGCGGCGACCTGCCGCGAGCCCACGCCCAGCGTGAACACGCGCACGCCGCGGGCGGCGAGGCGCTGCACGGCATCGGTCGGGTCGCCCCCGTCGTTAATGCGGCCGTCGCTCACCAGCAGCACGCACGCCCGCTCGCCCTGCCCGATCTGCTCGGAGACGAACTTGAGCGTGTCGGCAATGTCCGTCGCCGAGCCGACGGGCTCGATGCCCGCCCGCATGGCCTTGGCGACTTCTTCCTTCTTTGCCGTCGCGATGATCTGCTGCCCGCCGGCGAAGGTGATGACCTTCGTGGCCTGGCGGTCAAAGACGTCCGTGAGGCTGGTGGGAAGGTCGCGCGCCTTGCCGGTGAGGGCCGCATACGCGATGTCGGCGCGGCGCATTTGCGCTACCTGCGCCAGCGCATCCTGCACCTGCGGGTCGCCGGCGTGCTGGGTGATGAATTCGTTGTCGGCCTGCTCGGCCAGAGGATTGAGCTTCACCAGCGATGCGTCAAGAGCCGCTCCGATCTTGCCCCAGGGAATGTCCGCCGCGGCTTCGTCGATCTTCGTGCGCGCGACCGCCTGCCCGATGGCCTGGCTCATCTGGTCCGCGGCTTCGCGCAGCCCTTTGACGATCGCCGGCGCGTCGCCCGACTGCATCTTGGGGTCTTTTTCCAGGCGGGAGGCGGTGTCGTTCAGGTGCTCGTTCCAATCCTTGAGCGATTGAATGAACCCGTCGAACTGCTTGGGGGCTTCCTTTTCATCGGTGGCCGCGGCTTGGCGCGGCAAGTAGAGAAGCTCATCGTGAAGGGAAGAGAGACGAACGGCCGAGCGGTCAAGCCGGCTGGCCCGCAGGTCGCCGGGCAGCATTCCTAGCGCGTCTGCCCACCGCAGGCGCTCAAGCGGAGTGGCCTGCGTGTCCTTCTGGGCCATTGAGAGGCTCTGGTCGAGCACCACCCAAAGCGTCTCGGCGACCGGCGTGGTGTTCTTGAAAACCCACAGCGGGCGCAGGAGCAGCACCGCCAGCAGGCACACCAGCGCGATGCGGATCGCGGTCAGCCAGTGGACGATGCGCTTGGGGGCGATCTGCTGCTGCGCGCGGTACAGGTAGTAGACCATCACGCCCACGGCGATTAGCGCCGGGAGCAGCAGCCACCACGCGATGGCGGGATCCCAGTTCAGATACCCCAGCAGCGGGGTCACGGAGTTGTTGTATGGATGAAGCAAGCAAGCTCCCGAACTTTTAACGTAGCACATCACACCCGCGTCAGCCCCGCGCCCGCGACGTCCACCTTCTGCTGCATCCCGGCCATGCGGTAGGTCATGGCGGTTTCGGCCAGAAGGCTCAGCAGCACGAACCCGCCGAGGTACGGCCACAATTCCGTGGTCTTGTCTTCCTGCGTGACAATGGCGGCGACGGTCGAGTTATTCACCTGCGGGTTGCGCTTATCGAGGAACCCGCCCTTTTTCAACCAGTCGTGGTCTTCGGCTGAAAGGGGGGTGTTGTCCAGTTCCTTGCGGTCGATCCCCACGCCGTAGAACACCGGCTGCGGCACTTCCGTCGGATCGAACCGCAATTGGTACAGGCCCGGGAGGAACGCGTTGGGGTACTGGAACTCCCAGCGGCCGTTGCGATAGGTCGCCTTGCGGCCCTTGTCCACCGTGTTGTCCGGCAACGTCACGTTCACTTCCTGAACGCCCGGGTTGGCCGGGCCGCTCCAGACGATCGACGAACCGGCTTCCAGGTTCCCGCTGTTCTGCGAGCGGGTCTGCGGGCTGCACAGGTGGTAGACGGTTTCATTAACCAGCGGCACGAAGTTGGGCATCGCCGGCCAGTTGTTCCAGGCACCGTCCACGGAAGTACACCACACGGCCACGCGCCCGTTGCCCAGCGGCCGCTCGAAGATCAGCGGGTCGCCCGTGGTCGAGGCCAGCACCACCTGGTCGTCCGCGTCCCGTGGGATCAGCGGCCACCACTGCTTGGTGACCGCGCCCGCCAGCGCGTTGCGCTCGGCGGCGGTGACCATCGCCACCATGGGGTTGTTCGGGTCTTTCACTTCAATCGACGGGGGGGTCTTTTCGTTACGCGGAACCTGCGACTTAAGTTCCGCAGTGAATAGCATCGAACGGGGGTCGCGCGATTTGGAAATAAACGCTGGCGTGGATCGCGGCCCGAGGATCACCCACACGCCGTGCCCGGAGCGGGCGTAATCGGCTAGCCGGCCCTCCAGCTCCGACGGGAGCTGCGACACGTCGTTGAGCACGACCATGTAATAGTCATCGAGCTTCGCCGACACGCCCTCGGTCACGCTTACGATCTTCGGCTGCACGAGCGTGGTCGCCGTCTGGCTCTCCTCGACCGGCTGCATCGCCGCCTCGAGGAACTGGCTGGCCCGGTAATGTCCGGCGGAAGTGAGCTGCCCGTCGATCACCAGCACGGGCAGTTTTTGCCAGACGTGTACCGCGGCCACCGCTTCATTATCCGCCTGCAGCGCGTCCACCACGTCCGTCCACACCCGCACCCAGCTCGAACCCGCCGAGGCGAACGTGTGCTCGAAGCGGACGGTCGCGGTCTGCCCCGCGCCAAGTAACGCCAACTGCTCGGGCGCGCCGATTTCCTGCCCGTTCACGCTCAGGTGAACGCTCATCGACGCCACTTCCTTGGGGCCGCTGTTGGAAACGGTCGCCGTGATTTGCACGGGGCGGTTGACGCCCACGACCCGGGGCTGAATCGTCAGGTCGCCGATGGACACGTTCGACGCGTCCGACTCGGCGGTGAGCTGATAACTATGGACGGTCAGGTGCCGGTCGCTGCCCTTCAGCGGATCGCCCAGCGCCCGCTGCCAGGCGGCATTGTCGCCGATCTGCCAGTTCCCCTTCTGCTCATCCGACACCACCAGCACTACTTTCCGCAGATTGCGCCCGTTTCTGAGCACTTCCCGTGCCGACTCCACCGCTTCGGCGATCGAGCAATCCGTCAGGCCCGGCTTGAGCTGGTGGAGTTGATTCTTCAGGTCCGTTACCCGCGCGCCATCCCGCACGCCTACGGGAACTGGCGTAAGAACCTTCGGCCGATGCTCCGCGAGCACCACCGAGATTGTGTCCCCATTCCGCAGCGCGGGATTGTGGTCATCCGTGAGCTTGTCGATCACGCCCTGCGCTTCTTCGAACAGCGTGT
>JAQGHP010000466.1 GCA_028288775.1 Phycisphaerales bacterium
CGGGCAAGCAGAGTCGCCGAAATGGAATGAGGTCGGCTTCGATGACGGCAAGTGGCCCGCCGCGATGGTCAGCGCGCATCTGGGCGAGGGGCCGTGGGGAAAAGTGGGCGGGGAGGGGGAGAAGAACGAATTCTTCGTCCCCTACGCCTTCGGGATCGAATCCGGCGTGCGGCTCGTTTACACGCCCGCCGGCCGCGACATCGTACTTCATAAGCTCGCGCCGGGCGGACACTACGCGGCCGATTGGTTCGACCCCGTCGAAGGATCGCGGCGACAGCTCGCCACGTTTACCGCCGATGGCGACGGTACATGGCCGTGCCCTGCCCCCGCGGTTTCGCATGATTGGGTGCTGATCGTCGAACCGGCTGCGGCAAAGTGACAGGGCGGTGGGGCCTGCGCCGTCTCGACCCCCTTTTTCGACCAGATAGGGATTGCAACCGCGTTTTGGCCCGATATATGTAATTTATCAAATCTGTTATGAAAAGTGCCTTTAAATCGGTCAAAATCGGTCAAAATCGGTCAAAACGGGAGACAAAACCGCTGCCGCGGGCTGGAAATGAGGGTTGGGACTGCGCTGGGGAAACGGGGACGTCAGATGATCGGTCAGGGCGGGGGCGGCCATCCGGGTTTGTGTGGCGTGTTCGGACCATGCTGTGTTACCATGCTAATTGTTAGAATGGGGGGCCGCGCAATCGGGATTAAACCAAGAGGGCACTCTCATGGCCGACGCCACTCTCTTTGAAGTGCGAACCGTCCGCGGAATCGTCTACGCCATTCACGATCCTTCGACCGGCATGGTGTGGACGGAAAGAACCGAGCAATCCGCCCGCCTCCTCGCGGCGGACAAGGGGCTCGCCATCACGCTGAAAAAGTCGATTTCCCAAGATGGCCTCCTCGCGCTCAGCGGTCGCGACGTCCAACGCCCGGCGAGCAAGCCAAGCGCCGTCCAGCAGCCGCCGCGATCCAAGCATGATGATCCTCCGAAAGTAGCGCCGCTATCGGCTGGTCGAAAATCGTCTCAGCCGAGTCCCGCCGCTCGCGGGTATCACTGGGATGATGATCTTTCCCCCACATCGAATGCGGAGCCCGCGATCTTCGTGGGCAGCGTGACGCAGCCACAAATCCGCGACGTCTTCGCGAGTGAAGTTCCTCCCGAAGCGCCAGCCGGGGAGAATTCCGTCAAGGGCGAGGATGTTGCAGGGGAATTTCTGACGCGCGATGAGATCCACATCAGCCCCGCCGCGGCGAAATCGCTGAAACAATCGCAGCAGAAAAGGCCGGGCAATTGGGCGTAGAAGTCCAACGGCTGTAATTTGCCAGTTGGATGTCGGAGCCGGGCCGTGCCGGCCTGATCGGAGCGAAGCTCCGTCTTTACTCCCTCTCCCTCACCCTCGTTCTCGGGGGAGAGGGCAGGGGTGAGGGGCCGTGCTGCGAGTTGGGCTTTCACTGCCAATGGCGCAACCTCACGTTCCGCCCCTCACCCTAACCCTCTCCCCCGAGTACGAGGGAGAGGGGACCAGAGCGGGCCTACGGCCCGACCGGGGCGACACGCCCCGGCTCTGAAAACTTACGCAGCACTTTAGGTTGGACGGGCCACTCATTTTCCCGCATTGCGTTATGTCGCGTTTGCAATCCCACCGGGCTTCGCGGATATTTCCGGCGCTCGCGTTCTTTTTCCGCAGATCGCGGAGGGTCGTGTCGTAGACGATGAATATGGTCCTCTGGAAATACAGGCGTTTCATCCTGGCCAACGCGCTGGCCGACCTGCGGCACCGGTTCAGCGGGTCGGTCGCCGGGTACTTGTGGAACGTCTTCGTGCCGCTGGCGCAGCTCACGGTGTTCGCGCTGATCTTCAGCGTGTTGATGGGCAACCGCGTCGAAGACGGGCCGCCGGGTACGTTCTCCTTTATCGTTTACCTCTGCTCGGGCCTGCTGGCGTGGAACGCCTTCGCCGACACGCTGCTGCGGTCGGCGGCGTCTCTGGTTTCCAACGCCGGGTATTTGCGGAAGCTCCCACTGCCCGAGCAGATTTTCGTCGCGCAGGAGGCGACCGGCGGATTTCTCACCGCGGGCATCTCCATCTCCCTATTTTGCCTTTTCTCGGCCTTGATCGCCCATTGGGGGCCGTTCTGGCCTTGGCTGGAGGCCGTACCGCTTCTGCTGCTGTTCATGGGGTTTGCCTACGGGCTGGGGCTGGTGCTTGCCTGCCTGAACGTGTTTTTCCGTGACGTGCAGCCGTTCATGAACGTGATGGTGCTGCTGTGGATGTGGCTCACGCCGGTGGTGTATTTGGAAAAAACATTCCGCGACCCTCACCACCCGCACCCGATCGTGGTGCGAATCCTGCACGCCAACCCCGCGTACTACTACATCGACGGGTTTCATACGATCTTGTTGCGGGGGCGGTGGGTCGCGCCATCGACGTGGGGGATCTGCATCGCGATCACGCTGGGCTTCAACCTGCTGGCCGCGGCGGTGCTCCATCGCTGCCGGGCCGAAATCCGGGACGTGCTATGACGACGACGCTCACGGTTCCCCTGACGCAAGAATCGCCGCCCGCGAGTGCGGCGGGGGCCGCCGTCTCGGTGCGCAATGTCACCAAGCAATTCAAACATTATCCCAGCCCCGGGTCGCGCCTGACCGAGTGGCTGACCGGCGGCCTGCTGTGCCGCCACACCGTCTTCACCGCGCTCGACGACATCAGCTTCACCGTGAAGAAGGGCGAATTTTTCGGCATCATCGGCCCCAACGGCTCGGGCAAGTCCACCCTGCTGAAAATCCTCACGGGTGTGCTCATGCCGACTCAAGGCGGCTACCAGGTCGCCGGCCGTGTCACCAGCCTGCTGGAGTTGGGCACCGGCTTCAACCCCGAGCTCAGCGGCCGCGAGAACCTCATTAACAGCGGCCGCCTGCTGGGCTTCGAGCCCGCGGAAACCCGGAGCAAGCTCGCGGAGATCGTCGCTTTCGCCGAGCTGGAAGACTCGATCGACGTGCCGATCAAATACTACTCAACCGGCATGGCGGTGAGGCTGGCCTTCTCGCTGTTCGCGCACGTCGAGCCGGACGTCTTCATCGTGGACGAGGCGCTGTCCGTGGGGGACATCGGCTTTTCCCGCAAGTGCTTCGAGCGGCTCGACCGCATGCGCGCCGCGGGCTGTACGCTGCTGTTCGTCAGCCACGACCTGGCGGCGGTGCGAAAGTACTGCGACCACGCCATGTTTCTCCACCACGGCCGCTGCGCGTTCCTCGGCTCGGCCAACGCCGCGACGGACGTGTACGTGGAGGCCATGAGCCCCGGCGGCAAGGCGCGCGGCCTGGGGCTCCCTACGGCCGGGCGGCCCGGGCCGGCGGAGGCGTCGCAGGTCCAGTTGCTGGCGCGCATGCCCGCGGGGCTTGCCCGGGCGTTCCAGTTGGGAGACTTCGAGCGTGTCGCGGCGGCGCGGGCGGGGCGGGTCGGGACGGGCGCCGTGAGGATCGTTGCCGTCCGCACGGCCGACCAGTACGATCAATTCAAGTCCACCTTCGCCACCGGCGAGCGTGCCCGTTTCCACATCCTGGGGCTTGCGGAAGAAGATGTCCCCCACGCCACCGTGAGCTGCCAGTTGGTGAATCGGATGGGCATCGCGGTATGGGGCACGAACCACGCCCTGCGCACCGGGCAGACGACGCCGGTGCGCAAGGGCGACTGGCTCCACGCCGTCTTCGACGTGAAGCTGGAGCTGGCCCGCGAGGAGTATGCAATCGACGTCGGGTGGGGCGACGCCGCCGGCGAGGGCCATGTGTTCGACCGCATTACCTCGGTCGCCAGCGTGACCGTCCTGCCGGGCATCCACGTGGATTTCATCGGGCTGGCCCGATTAGAGTGCCATAGCGAAGTCGGCACCTTTGCCAGCGGGGTCAGCGCCTCCGCCGGGGAGGTTGGCACCGTCGCAAGCGAGGCTGGCGTTTTCGCCGTTCCCGCTCCGGCGTCGTCCGTAGCCGGGCGGGCGCGAAAATAGCGGCCGGCCGTTCATCGCACGGGGCCGCGGGGCCCGAGACCCTTTACTTCGAGACGAACTTTGGACACCCTTGTGCTGGAAACGCAAAATCTGGTCACCCACACGTTGAACTTCGGCGGGCAGAGCCTGGCCGTCTCCAACTTCGCCGCCGACCGGCTCATTAACGACACGCTCAGCGCCCACGGCGTCTGGGAGCCCTGGCAGCTCGAGCTCATGAGCCGCGTCATCAAGCCCGATTTCACCTGCGTCGACATCGGGGCCAACATCGGTATCAACGCGATGTTTATGGCCCGCTGCTGTCCGCGGGGCCGCGTGTTTGCCTTCGAGCCTTTCGACGCCATCTACGGCGTCCTCCGACAGAACGTCGAGCAGAACAAGCTGACCAACCTCACGGCCATCAATAAAGGCGTCTCCGACGCCGCCGGCTCGATGCACATGGTCACCGACCCGGCGGCGGTGGGCGGGGCGCACGTCTCCGAATCCGGCCCGGTCGTCAGCGGCACCCATGCCACCGGCCTCTTCCACTTTGCCCGGCTGGACGCCGAAATGCGCGAACGCGGCGTGGACCGCATCGACTTCATGAAAGTGGATGTGGAAGGCCACGAACTTAAGGCGCTGGCGGGGGCCCTCGAGTTCCTGCGCGACCCCAACCTGCAAATGGCCATCGAGTTTAACCCGCGCGAGCTGCGCCGCCCGGCGCTCCCCGGCAGCGGCTTCCCCGACCGCCAGCTCTACGCGCTGCTCAAGTCCCACTTCCGCCACATCTTCTACATGGGCCGCGACAGCACGCTGCTGGAGATCGGCGATTATCACGCCCTGCGCCGGCGGCTGATGGGCGGGTATTTCGTGGACGACCTGTACTGCACCAACCACGTGCCCCCCGAACTGTCGAGCATGATCGTGACCGGACCGGCCGTCTCCCCGCGCATCCGCACGACGCAGGAGGACCGCCGGGGAATGACGCTCGATTTCGCCAACCGCGACCTCGACGGGTGGGGGCTGGGCGACACCTTCAACGCCCCGACCATGAGCATCCGCGTGCAGGGTGGCGCCGGCCGGCGGGTGGTGCTGAAGTTTGACCCGATCTACAAAAAGCACCTGCACTCCCCCGTCTACACGTCGTGGCCGGTGTGGGTGATGGTGGGCGACGCGGGCCTCACGCTTGATCTGCTCGACGCCGCCCGCGAGGTGTACGTCGACCCGGGCAACGCGCCGCTCGACATCACCATCCAGTCCGAGCACCAGACGCCCGCCTATCCATACTTGGGCAACCCGCAGGATGTGCGCCACCTGGGCTTCCGGCTCGACCTGATCGACCAGGGGTGAAGAGGAACGCAGCGCGAACCGTCGAGAACTCCCATATGGCATTCACAGGATTATTCGGCCCGCCGAGGGTCGGCATCGACGAGTTCTCGCGGTGGGCGCGGGAGACTGCGGGCGTCGATCCCGTCCACCATTACCACGCCCTGAGCGCCTGCTGGCCGTGGCTGCGTTCCGGCCGGCAGAAAGTGCTTGACGTCGGCCCTGATCCGGCCCCCTGGCTGGGCGCGATCGAGCGTTTTGCCGGCGGCCGCCATGATCTCTGGGCCTGCCGCCACGGGGCCGATGCCGACGCCGCGGCGTCCTTACCGCGAGGCGTCCGCGTGCTGACGGCCGAATTCGACGTCTGGTCGCCGCTGGCAAACCGCGACGCCCCTAGCACGCTTTCGGAGACGGGCTTTACGCTGGTGACCGCGCTGCAGCTTGTGGACCACTTGTACCACCCCGAGACGTTATTCCGCTCCCTGTTCAACGCGATGGCGACGCGGGCGGTGCTGGTGCTGACGGCCAGCAACGTCTCCCGCTTCGCCAACGTCCTGGGCCTGGTGCGCGGGGAAGGACTGGCCGGCGACCTCGATGCGCTGATCGACCGGGGCCGGCCCGCGCGGCCGCTGGTCCGGGAGTACAACTGGCGGGAACTGAACGCCGCGGCCCTGGCGGCGGGCTTCGTCCCCGTGCGCCACGGGTTCTACGACGACCCGGCGGACGCGCCGGCCCCGTCGCCCTTTGGCGCGGGCCTGCGGGACGCCGCCGCCCCGTTCCTTCGCGAGCGGGCGCAGTTCGCTTCTGAAATCGTCCTCGTCTTCCGCAAGGTCGGGCCGCTTGCCCTCAAGGTGCGGCAGGCGCGGTTGGCGCTCTACCCGCTGCTGCGCGAGGGGTATGCCCGGGCGGGCGGCGTGCGCCGCCGGCTGCGGGCCGGCCGCTGATTCCGAGCAAGGTTTTTTCGATGACGCTCACACCAACCGTCGCGCCGTCCACGATACTCTGGGAGCAGTTCCTCGCCTGGGCGCGGGTGGAGAACGGGCACCAGAAGAAGATCGCCGGCGTCCACGGCGCGGACCATGCCAACCCCGATTTACGCGGCCGCACCTATTTCGAGGTGAACCTCTACCGCTATTTTCACGCCCTGCAGGTCTGCTGGCCTTACCTGAATCGGCCGGGGCAGAAGGTCATGGACGTGGGGAGCTGGCCGGGCGCGTGGCTGCGGGTCATCGCCCATTTCGCCGCCGCCCACGGGCCCCAGGTGTGGGCCAGCGGCCTGATGTTCCCCGATGATTTCCTCGGGAAGATGGGCGGCGCGTGCCAGGGCACGATCAAGTGCGAGCTGGACGTGTGGTCCCCCATGTGCGTCCGCGACGCGCCCACCCAATTCAGTGAACGCGAATTCACCCTCGTCACCGCCATGGAAGTGGTCGAGCATCTCTACCACCCGGGCGGGATGTTCAAGGTGATCCACGATTCGATGTCGCCCGGCGGCATCCTCTTCCTGACGACCAACAACATCGCCCGCCTGTCCAACGTCTACGGACTGCTCCGGGGCCTGGGTGTCGCCGGCAACCTCAACGAACTGCTCCCCCGCGACGGCGGCATCCTGGGCGCCTGGCGCCCGCACGCCCGCGAGTACGCCTGGCGGGAACTCGACGCCATCGCCCGCAACGCCGGATTCGAGTCCGTCGACCACGGCTTTTATCAGGAAAACTACGCCCTGCGGCTGCTCGAGCAAGAGCAATCGCCGACCGACGATCTGCTCTGTTCCGGCAGCGAAGAACGCCGATTCGCCCAGGCGATCGCGCCCATGCTCCGCGAGCCGGGCCAACTCAAGAGCGGGATGTATCTGGTGCTCAAGAAGGTGTGATCCGCCGCGATGTAGCACAGCCGCCCCCGCCTGTGTTCCCCCGCTTTGTGCCCACAGCAAAACCACAGCCGGGGGCGCCTGTGCTACCCCATGGCAATGGTCCTACTTCTTCTCCGGGCTCGCTTCCGGATCCCTGCGATGGATTTGCAAGGATTGGAACAAGACCGCCATCGGCCGTGCCGCGTCGGTGCGCCACTTGGTGTAATCGAATTCGACCTCGTGCTCCCCAGCCTTTAGCGTCAAGGGGACGTGGCCGTCGCTGAACACGGTGAAACTTCCCGGCACGGCTTGCCGCGTGACCTCTTGCCCGTCCACTTTCACCGTGACGACTTCCCCCTGAAAATCCGAGCGGGCCCTCCAATACATGTCGTACACCCCGGCGACGGCCGCAGCCACGGTAATTTTGCTCGCCGGGCCGTACCCCCACCGCACGACACCCAACTCCGGATATTGCGGGAACGGCCCCTCAAGCGCCCCCATCCCGTCGCCCGGCTTAAAGCCGCCAAAGGGGATGTGGACGAACAGGTACATGCTTCGGCCGGTCTTGCGGAACGTCCACTTGCCGATCTGTTTGAAATCGTGCCGCGCCTGCACCATCGCCAGGAGCGAGTCGAGCCATGGCGAGGAGGGGAGGAAGTCCGCGACAAGCCCCGTGCCCGACTCGGAAGCGAAGATGAAGTCCGCCTGGTCGAAGTCGTGGCTCATCCCGGCCGGGTTCTTCGCCGCGGCATCGTACCAGAGGCTCATCGACACCTGGTTCTTGATCGCCATGTAACCCAGGATCTGATCGTTGACGTCCCCGACGGTGCACAGGAATACCCGCGGCGTGGGCGAGTGGTTTTTGTCCTCGTCCGGGATGCTTGTGTCAGGCGCAGGCGCAACGTCCGCGCCGCCAAACGTGCTGTGGGAGACGATGGACCAGAATACCCCGTCAACGATCTCCCGGCGGTTCGCCTGCCAGCCGGTGTAGACATTGCCGTAGCGCGTCGGCCAATGAAAAAAGTAGGCGCCCTGCACGGTTGCCAACAGCAGGAAAGCCGACGCCCACTTCGCCCACCCGCCGCGCCACCGCTGCGCCGCCAGCAGCCTGCCTAGGAGGAAGACCACGAGAAAGGCCAGAAGGGTATCGAAGGTGAGGCCAAAGAATTCCTGCTTGGTGCGGTTGATGGTGGGGATAAACCACGCCGCCACGACCATCAGGAGCATCGCCGCGCCGCGCACGGTGTCGCCACGGCGGCGGAGCATGGCGACGCCCACGCCGCACACCGCCAGCATGGCCAGCAGAACCCAGAAGTGCTGCCCGAGCATGATCTCCGCGCCGTGGCCCGTCAGGAAGTAGCGCAGGTGATCGCCCCGGTGCCCTTTCATCTGGTAGGTGGACTTGTAAGTGCCGAACAGGATGTCGTAGATGTAGCTGGCAATCGCCCTGCCATTGTAGAGGTAGTGGGGCAGGGGGATCAGCACGAAAGGCACGAGGACCGACGCCCACGCCCGGGCCACTTTCCCTGCCGGCGGAATGCGGCCGGCGGCCAGCCAGTCGCACAACGTCGCCAGCACCAGCGCCGCGCCGCCCAGGGCGAGCGTTTGGGGAAACACCGGCGGCTTGGTCAGCATCGCGATCCCGAACAGCACACCCGCCGCCATGCGCCGCGAGGGCTTTCCGTGGACGAACGGCCCGCAGAGCAAAAGAAGCACTCCGGCCGCCGTGAACAACGCAACCGCGTGGTCGGGCCGAAACTCGTGTACCGCCATCGGGACGAACGGGATGCCAGCGATAAACGCGAAGCACAGCGCCTTCTGCCAAAGCGCCGCCCCGCGCAGCAACCGGTCGGCCAGCAGAAAATAGCCCAGGGCCAGCAGCGAGTTCATCGCGTACGGCGCCCAGTCGCGGTAGCCGAAAAGGGCAAATCCCAGGAACGCCATCAGCGACGAGTAGGGCGAGTGCGGCGGGTTGGTCAGGTACTCGGAGCAGAACCCGCCCATTCCCCAGTCATAGAGGGTTTGGAGCCGGTGCAGCCCGTCGTTGAGGTAGCCGATGTCGTCGAACGTGGGGAAAATGATGAGCCGGCCGTGCCGCAAGGAGAATTGCAGGACTGCCAGAGTCAGTGCCACGGCAAAAACACCGCAGAGCCCCCACCGCGTCCCGCGCGATTGCCGCGCCGGTCGCCGCCCCCGCGGTCGCGAGGATGTGCCTATGCGCCGTTGACGTCGTGCCGATTCAACATAGAGGATCGAAGGAGATGACAAAATCCCGCCTTTCACAGCGCCCGAATGGACTGGGACTATACAAACTAGCCGGGGCCGCTTGCAAGGAGGCGCTTGCATTCGGTCGAACGCGGCGTTAGATACCGCCCTCGGTCGGTCGGTCGCCGCTGCCCGGAATGCCGGTCCCCGGAGCCCCTCGCATGGACGCGAATTACACGCAGGAATACGAAGATTTCGAGACCCGCCACTGGTGGTTCGTCGCCCGACGCGAAATCATCCACCAGGCTCTCGACCGTTGCGTACCCCCCGGCGGCCGTTCGCGCCGCTGGCTGGACGTGGGCTGCGGCACGGGCGTTCTGCTTCACTCCTACCCGGCCGTCCCCAACAAACTGGGCCTCGAACTCGACGCCGGCTGCGTCGCCCGCGCCCAGGCCAAGGGCCTCGACGTCCGCCGCATCGAGCCCAAATGGGATTTCCGCGAGTTCGGGACCTTCGACCTCGTCACCCTCACGGACGTGATCGAGCACGTGGAGCATGAGCACGAGGCGATCGACGCGGTCCGCGCCGTGCTCAACGATGACGGAATTCTGCTCGTCACCGTGCCCGCCCTGATGAGCCTCTGGTCGAGCCACGACGTCGTGAACCATCACTTCCGCCGTTACACCACGCCCACGCTCCTGCGCCTCTTCCCCGCCCAGGAGTGGGAGGTTTTGCAGATAAGCTATTTTTCGTCGCTTTTGCTCCCGTTGGTATGGACGGTGCGCAAGCTGAAGAACTGGAAGAACCGCGGCAAGGACGAATCGCAAGCCACCCACGATCTGAAATTCGGCCGGCTCGATTTCCTATTCCGCGCAATTTTCAGCGCGGAAAAATGGTGGCTCCGCTTCGCCCGGTTCCCCTTGGGAAGCTCACTGCTTCTGGTTCTTCGCAAAAAGCCGGACGCCAAAGCCCCCGCCCAGGTGAAAGACCGAATGGCCGCGGTTTAATGGCCGCGCGGCCATTCCCGCAATGTACTTGCGGGAATGCGCCTGTTCGCAACCTCGACCATTTTTGACCGCGATTGCCCCGCCACGCTACCCTCACCCGTTGTCGGCGGGCGACCCGTCACCACCTTTCGAAAACGGGGATTCATCATGCGGCTACATCGCACGGTGTTCGCGTCTTTTTGCTTCGTAGCATTCTGCTTCACGACGGCCTCAAACTGTTTGGGACAGGCGAGTTTGACCGGAGCCAATTCCGCAGCCGTGGTCCCTGCTTCCCGCGCCGACGATCCCGGGGCCCCGCCTGCCTCGCAATCCGCCGTGACGGATTCAGGCATCTTCTGGCGTAAAGAACCCCCGGCAGAAAGGGATGCACAGTTTCACCGCGGGATGATCGAATTCACCCTGGGTGGCGAAGGATATACCGCCATCGGGCGGCGCGACAACGTCGACACCCTCGCGTTCCTCACCGTCGGCGTCGGCTGTTATCTCGCCAAAAACCTCTCGCTCGATATCGAATGTGAAATTGCCCCCGGCACCGCGACCTCCGGACACCAAAGCACACAGGATAATTTCACGGGAGATGATTCCAGCGATGACAGCTCGGACTGGTGGGACGGTAGCCTGCGCCTCCGCGCCATCGGCGGCGAGGCCATTGTCCGCGACCGCTTCTTCGTCCGCGGTGCTTTTTCCGCGTATGTTGACGCCGGCGCGGGCGTTCTTCACACCCGCGGCGGATTCCCCACGGGCAACCGGGCCGACAGCCTGCTCCTGGGTGTGGGCGTCGGGGCGGCGTATCGCCTCTCGGAACAATGCTACTTCTCTGCCGGGGTTCGCTACGCCCACCTGTCCGGGATCGATGTCGTTGCAACCAGCACCCACGGCGCGTTTGAAGGCGTGCAGTATTACGGGATGTTCTCGCTCGCGTGGTAGCGATTACTACGTTTCGCGCAGGCAAAGCCCGGACGGGCTGAGCATTGTTTAGCCGCCCCGCTTGCGGGGCGTTTCTCTTTCGCTGGCGCGAAACGCGCCCCGCAAGCGGGGCGGCTAAACGGTAGAGCTCGAGCGGGCTTTGGCAGCGCGAAACGCAGTAAACTGTAGGGGTCGAGTGAGCACTGGCGCTTATTTCCACCATCGTTTTGACGCGGTGGTGATCGCCGCGTCCCGCCCGGCATTCCGCCGCGTCATTTCGGCGAGCGTCTCGTTCACGTGGTTGATCGCCCCATCGCGCGCCGCATTTTGCCGTGTCATTTCCGCCAGCGTCTCGTTCAAATGCGCGATCGCCGCGTCGCGTTGCCGGTTGTCGTCCGTCATGCGCGCGAGCGATTCATTGACCTGTACGATCGCTTCGCCCCGCTCATGATTTTGACGGGCGATCTCGGCTATCGATGCAAGGGCCATCGCGATTTGCACACTCTGGTGCGCATAGTCCCGGGCGAGGCGGACGTGGTGCTCCGAGAGCGCATGATTGAGCGTGAGGAATCGGCGATGCTGCCGCATCACCGGCCCGAGCACCGCCGCCGGCAAATCCGCGGGGGCGACAATATCAAACACACGCGGCGAACGGTTGCCGGGGTTATTGACGCCGTCCAGGAAAGCGTCGCCCGCTTCGATCAGTTTGTCTTCGGGAATGTTCTTGATGCACAGTCGGCTGTCGAAGGGACAATGCCAATCGCACCCATAGCACCCCAGCGGCATTCGCACCGCCGCGGCACGCGGCCCCACGGGAAGAAAACGCTCCGCGCAATGCCCTCCGCCAAACACACCCAGCGTGGGCACGCCCAGCGTGGCCGCCACGTGCATCGGCCCCGTATCCATTCCCACGTATGCCCCGGCCTTCTCCAGCACCGCGGCCAATAGGCCAGTGTCGTCCGTCGGCACGAGCATCCGTCGCACGCCCCCCGGCAGCCCGCACGCCGCGATCGCGTCGAGCACCGGCTCATCGGTCGTCGCGCCCAGCAGCACGACCGGCCGGCGGGTAGTGAGATGAGCGATCCACCGCGCCCAGACGGCGGGCTCCAGGCTCCGTGCGAGCCCTTCACCCGAGCCGGGAAAGCAGACAATCGTCTCCCCCGGCGTCAGGCCCACGTCGCTCCACAGCGCCTCGGCACTGCGTCGGTCTTCCTCGCGAACGACCAATTCCGGCAAGCAGGATTTGCCGTCGATCCCGAGTGCGTCGAGGAATTTTACATACTTCGCCGGCTCGCGCTCTTCCGCCGCAGCGCTGATCAGCTGCCACCCGGCTAGCGATGGATCAACCTGGAGCTGCGCGCAGATTTCCTGGTGTGACAGGTTCAGCCCCGTCGGCCCGTCGAAGGCCATGACCTGCGCCGCGCCGCTGAGGCCCACCGCAATTTCGCCCGCCCACGTCCGGTTGTACTCGGCGATTACCGCGACATCCGCCCGGCAGAGCGGGGCAAACGCGCGGAACTTTTCGACGATCTCCGTCTCGCACCCCGCGACCGGCACGCGCGGGTCCAGCGGAAGTGCCACGACGCGAACCCAATCCGGCAGCAACGCCGCCACGCCGATGAGCTGCGGTCGCACGAGCAGCGTGATTGTCGCCCCCGGCCATCGCTGGAGCAGGCCCGATAACAACATCGTTCCCAGAACGATATCGCCCAGC
>JAQGHP010000547.1 GCA_028288775.1 Phycisphaerales bacterium
ATCAATTGAATCCTCAATGCGTGTTGATTGAAGGCCCGCCTGATGCCGACGACATGATTTCCTACGCCGCGAGGGCGGAGATGCGTCCGCCGGTTGCGCTGCTCGTGCACGCGGTCGATACGCCGACGGACGCGGTGTATTACCCGCTCGCCGAGTTCTCGCCCGAATGGCAGGGGATGAAGTGGGCGCTGGCCGCCGGCGTGCCCGTTCATTTCATGGATTTGCCGCAGTGGCATCGGATCCCGATTCAGTCTGATCGGCTGAAGATCCTAAAAGAGAAGCTGGCTGCCGCGGCGGAGGAGAAAGAGGGCAAGCCGTCGGCAGCCGTTGACGCAGAGCCGCAGGCAATTCCCCCCGCGCCCATCGAAGACGACCCCGTCAGCCAACTGGCGAAAGCCGCCGGTTTCGACGACGGCGAACGATGGTGGGAGCATGTCATCGAACACAATCGCGACGGCAGCATGGGAATTTTCGACGCCATCAAAGACGCCATGGCCGAGCTGCGCGTGGGGCGGGACGCCCCCCGCGACGAAGACGAACCGCTGCGCGAAGCCTGGATGCGCCGCACGATTCGCGAAGCGAAAAAGGAGGGGTTCGAGAGGATCGCGGTGGTGTGCGGCGCATGGCACGCGCCGGCGCTGGACGTGGAGGCGAACGCCAAAAAGCAAGACGATCAGATTCTCGCGGGGCTGCCGAAAGTGAAGACCGCGGCCACGTGGGTCCCATGGACGCATGACCGCCTTACGTTCGCCAGCGGGTACGGCGCGGGCATTCATTCGCCCGGCTGGTACGAGCACCTGTGGCTGCGCGACCGCGACGTCATCGAGGCGTGGATGACGCGGGCGGCAAGCCTGCTGCGCTCGCACGACATCGATTGCTCCAGCGCCCACGTTATCGAAGCGGTTCGGTTGAGCAGTACGCTCGCGACGCTCCGCGGCCGGCCGCTGGCGGACCTGTCCGACATCGCGGATGCGACACGATCGGTCTTCTGCTTCGACAGTGATCTGCCCATGCGGCTGATCGCACGCGAGCTGCTCGTCGGCGATCGCCTGGGCGAACTGCCGGATGACGTTCCAATGGTCCCGCTTCAGCAGGACCTTCAGCGCCTGCAAAAGCGCCTGCGGCTGAAGCCCGAGGCGCTGGAGCGAGAATTGGAACTGGACCTGCGGAATGAGAACGACCGCGAGCGGAGCCGCCTTTTGCACCGCCTTCGCCTGCTCGCAATTGATTGGGGCACGCCGCAGGCGCAGGCGGGAGGGAAGGGGACGTTCCGTGAGGCTTGGAAACTGCGGTGGGAGCCCGGCTTTGCCATTCGGCTGATCGAGGCCGGCGTGCTGGGCACGACCATTGAGCAAGCCGCCGCGGGGAAGTTGCGCCAACTCGCTGCCGCCTCGACGGATTTGCGCGTGCTGGCGGGTTATTTGCAGGATGCGATGCTTGCCGAATTGGGCGACGCGGCGGCCGATCTTATTCGGCACGTCGAGAACGCCGCCGCGGTGGCGGCAGACGTCACGCTGCTCATGGAGACGTTGCCGCAACTCGCCAACCTCCTTCGGTACGGCAACGTCCGGCAGACCGATCTCACGCTCGTCCGGGAAATCGTGGACGGCATCATCCCGCGCATCACCGCCGGCCTGGGTGGCGCGGTGGGCAGCCTCAGCGACGAAGCCGCGGCGGCGATGGAGCATCGCCTCCGCGAGACGCACGTCGCGATCGAACTGCTGGAAAACGCCGAACACCTCGCCCAATGGCTCGACTGCCTGCGCCGAATCCTGGATTGCGAAAGCGTCCATGGCCTGGTCCGCGGCCGGTGCGCGCGATTGCTCCTCGACGCCGGGAAGATCGAACCCGCCGACATCGCAAGGCGACTGAGCCTCACGCTCTCGCGCGGCAACGATCCCGCGCAGGGCGCACGCTGGCTCGAAGGCTTCCTCAGCGGAAGCGGATTGCTGCTGATCCACGACGAGAAGCTGCTGGGCCTGATTGACAAATGGGTCGATCAAATCGACGCGGCCATCTTCCAGGAACTCCTGCCTCTGCTTCGCCGCACGTTCACAACTTTCCCCGCCGGCGAGAGGCGGCAGATCGGGCAATTGTTGGCGCAGGGAAGATCGGTGAACGCAAGCGGCGCGAAGGAAAGGTTGGACATTGATCGCGCCCGCGCCGAGAAGGCGCTCCCACTGCTGAAACTCATCTTGGGAGGGGCTTCCCATGAGCCTGCCTGACCCGGAACGCCTTCGCCGCTGGCGGTTGATCCTCGGCGGGGACCAAGCCGACGGCACCGCCGTTTCTCTCAATTCCACGGATGCGGCGATCGACCGGTGCCTGTCTGCGCTGTATGACGCGCCCGGTTCCGCCGACGGCAGCCGCAAGCGCGCGGGCGGATTGGGCGGCTCGGCTCCGAACGTCGCGCGGTGGCTTGGCGACGTGCGCACGTTCTTCCCCACCTCGGTCGTGCGCGTCATGCAGCAGGACGCCATGGAACGACTGAACCTCAAGCAGATGCTCCTCGAGCCGGAGCTTCTGCAAACCGTCGAGCCCAACGTGCATCTGGTCGCGGACCTGCTGGCCTTGTCGGGCATCATGCCGGGAAAGACGAAGGAAACCGCGCGGATGGTCGTCCGCAAATGCGTCGAGGAAATGGAGCGCAAGCTCGCCGAGCCGATGCGGCAGGCGGTCATGGGGGCGCTCAACCGCGCCATCCGCAACCGCCGGCCGCGGCACCGGGAGATCGACTGGAATCGCACCATCCGGGCGAACCTGAAGAACTATCAGCCGGAGTACAAGACGATCATTCCCGAAACCCGCATCGGGTATGGCCGCAAGCGGAGCGCGTTGCGCGACATCATTCTCTGCGTGGACCAAAGCGGGTCGATGGCGACGAGTGTGGTCTACAGCGGAATTTTCGGCGCGGTGCTCGCGTCGCTGCCTGCCGTGCGAACCCAGGTGGTCGTATTTGATACAAACGTCGTCGATCTCTCCGACAAGCTCGATGACCCGGTGGAAGTGCTCTTCGGCACGCAACTGGGCGGCGGCACGGACATCAACCGCGCCATCACCTATTGCCAGTCGCTGGTGCGACAGCCCGACCAGACGATTATGGTGCTCATCAGCGATTTAATCGAAGGCGGCGTGCGCGAGACCCTGCTGAAGCGTGCCGCATCGATCATCTCGTCAGGCGTTAGCCTGATCACACTGCTCGCCCTGAGCGACGACGGCGCGCCGGTATACGACCACCAAAACGCCGCCGACCTCGCGGAACTCGGTTCCCCGGCGTTCGCCTGCACCCCCGACAAGTTCGCCAGCTTGATGGCCGCCGCGATCGGGCGCCAGGACATCGCGGCGTGGGCAGCGGCGAATGACATTTCCACCTTGCGCGCGGGGGAAACCGCGTAACGTGCTTGATCCGGTACGCACGCCTCGGGGGTTTTTTTTGGCCTGCCGTTGCGGGTTAATGCTCAAAAAAATAAACGGGTTGCTTATCGGATAATGGCGGGCTATTTTCGCCTCATAACAGCTTTTGGGGAGCCCCGTTTTTAGCGATTGAACGATAGTGCATGAGGAGAGGAGATATGCCCGTTTCGTTGTACCGGTGCGCGCGATGGAGCGCTGTGGCAGCCGCGTTATTTGCAGGCAGGCAGGTGAAGTCGGACACAGTGGTCTGGCAGGGGGGCACCCCGCCGACTTGGGAGAATAATGCCGGTTGGAACACCGGCATGCTGCCCACGGCGGGCAGCCAGGTTGTCATTCCCTCTGTCGGTGCTGGAAATTTGGCGGTCAACGCCGCGCACACCGTTTCGTCGATCCAGAACCACAGCATTCTGGACGTCGTGGGAGCCCTGGATCTTTCGGGCAATTCCGCGCAAGGCTCGTTTACGTCGGATAACAAGATCCTTCTGGACGGCGGGACGATCAGCAATGCGATCCTCACCACGGGCGACAAACTGTATGCGGGAACCGCAACGGTGAACACGCTCCAGAACGTCTATATCAACGACAGCTATTTCACGGTGCAATCGAGCGGGGGGGCGGCGGGGTCGCTGTACCTCACGCGCGGATTTTCGATGGGCTATTTCGGGGTCCTCGATAACGGCAACTTCTACGATGTGCTTCGCTTCGGCGCAGACACCGCGGGGGGAAACGTCGCGACGATCGACGGGTTCAAAATACTGTCCTGGGGCCAGATCTCGACCGATGCCGGGGTCGGACTCGCTCTCGGGCCGGGCATGAAGCTCCTGCCGGGCAGCTATGCGGGCACGGTGAGCGCCGACTTTTTCACGAACAACGGGACGGTCGGCTACGGATTCACCTTCTCCACCGGCGCGTTCACCAACAACGGCACGATGGGAAGCTTCAACGCGCAGGTCTCCAGTTTTTCCAATTACGGCACCATCAATGGCGTCATTAACGTCGTGACCGACAGCGGCGGGAATCTCGGCTCGATCAATACATCCGGCGGCTCGTTCAGAACCCCTTCCTCTCTCACAACCGCCCAGATCGCGGGGCTGCGAATCAACGGCGGATGGTTTCAACTGACAGCGCCGGCGATTGACAACACCGCCACCACGCTGAATCTGGACACTCTAACCACCAACGGCGGCGGCGCACTTCGCCTGCTCAACACAAACATCACCGGCGGCACGATCATCGGCTCGCAACGCCTGCAATTCGGCGACAATCTCAACCCGGGCGTCTCCAGCACCGACACTTTCACCGACGTCAGCATCGACAACGGCTTCGACTTTGAGACCAGGCCGGTGAACGCGACAATCAACGGCTCGTTCACCACGACCGGCGCTAATCCGCTGATCAGTGTCGGGAATAACAGCTCGATTACTTTGACCGACAACCAGAACGGCAACGGCCGCACGCTGGCAAACGTCACGCTGTCGATCGATCCAGGCGCATCTCTGATCACCCCCAGCAAGATGTCGCTGACCATCGCCTCCAACGCGGCATTAAACTTCAACAACAATGGCGGGTCCACGGTCTCCGGCGCGCCCAAGCTCCAGGTGCAAGGCGACATGCTCGTCTCCGGCGGCAGTCCAAATCTGACCTTCACCGGCATGGACTTGGAGAACGGCGTCCTCGAATTCTCCCCGGGCGAATACGGCCAGCTCAACATCGGCTCCACCGTGCTTGGCACCCCGTATTCGTTGATTCATTTTGGCGGCGTGACGCACGACACGATCACGTCCACCGTCGTCCTCAACGTGGGCACGATCAACTCAACCAATCCCGGCCAAATCCCCTTTGACAAGCCGAGCGGAACCCTCGCCTACTCACAACTCGTGGCGACGTCGTCGTTGGACAACGCAGGCACCATCTCGGCAACCCAGGGCGGCGCGCTGCAGGTGTTCGCCGGCTCGGTCGCCGAGTTCGGGAACCTCTTCGCCAGCGGTTCCAAGTCCTTTCTGGAATTCCATAGCCCGACGATGGGGTATGCCGCCCTGGCCGGTGTTTCAGCTTCATCGGGCGGCGAAGTGCTGCTGGGCACGTCCCTTGATTTGGGGGGAAACACGCTCAACGCCGCCTCGTTTGCCGACTCCAGCAGCCTGCTGACTCTCGAAGGCACCGTGTCGAATGGTTCGCTTGCGGTGACGCCGCGGATGAACTTCGGGAATGTCACCTTTACCCATTTGAGTTTTGTGGGCGATACGACATTGGTCACCTCGCCGCACCGGTTCGACACCAACACAAACACGGGCGCGACTTTTTCCTTCGGCCCGAACGTGAGCTTCCCCACCGGCTCGACGCTGACGTTGCCGGTCGGAACGATGACTTTCCTGGCCGACACCGCCGGCCAGCCGCGCGTGATCAATAACCTGAACATTCAGATCGGCGGGGCAACGCTTTCAAGCGCCAACACGGATCTCATCTTCGGCCCCGGCGCGGTCGTGACGGGGTACAAATCTTCGTTTACCAACAGCATCGCCAACCTCTTCCCGTCCGGGGCCCTGATCAACCAGGGAACGATCAACGCCTCCGGCTGGCCACTGCGGATCACTTCCGGCGGATCGATCGAGAACGACGGCGTCATCACCGACGGCGCCAACGGCCAACTGCAGATTGGTGTCGGCAGCAGTAACGGCACCTTGCCGTTCACCAACAACGGCTCCCTGCACCTGGGTCCGAGCCACAGTGGGCAATTCGCCCACAGCGTCAGCACGCTGCGCGCCGGCACCATCACCAACACCGGCACGATCGATTCGGGCTTCGGCACGCCGGGTACCATTCAGTCCCGCGGGGGATTCGGAAACTATGAAGGCGTTATCCGGGCAGGCACCTTCAAAATGACGGCGGGAAAGTTCACCAATAACGGCCTGTCCGTCAGCGCGATGGATCAAACCGGCGGCGTCGTGGACGGCGTGGGGCTGTTCACCGGCAGCTACCACCTCGAAGGCGGAACCCTCGACCCGG
>JAQGHP010000553.1 GCA_028288775.1 Phycisphaerales bacterium
GTCCTGCACCTCGTCGCCGCTGACGAGCTTGGTGAGGTCCAGTTCGAGCCCGCCCTTGTCATTGCGGCTGGCGACGTCGCCCAGCGCCGTGGCGACGGCGCTGTCCATTTCAAAATCCACGTCGCCCAGCGAGTTGATCAGATTGTAATCGACCATAAGAACGTTAGGGGCGCGCGAAGCGCCCGACCTTAGTGTTGCGTGGCCCTGTTGGAAAAAAGGATTCGCCGGCATCCACGCTGGGCCGGCGCCAATTTTAGAAAAGTCGCCGGGGCAGAACGCCCGCCCACTCGCGAATCGGGAAGTATAGGAAACGCCGGTGAACAGGGCAAGGCATCGCCGTTCACATCACGAAGATGTTTTCGTTGTTGTTTATTGCGTCGAGCAAATCCTTCAGGCCCTCTTCAAACGTGCGGCTGGCCCCGGAGGCAACCGTATACGGCGCGGCCTTCAAGGCCCCGACGGCCGCGGTAAGAATGTCGTTTATCACCGCGACGCCCATGCTGCTTACGCCGTGCGACGCAAGCGAACTTTGCAGCGTGAGGGGAATGGGAGTGCTCGAACCCGGGATCGTCACCATCGGCACAAAAATAGACCCCAACGCATTCACCCTTCCGAGGCAGACGTTGAACTCGGTCGTCAGCAACTGGGCCGAGAGCATGTAGGCCATGTTCGTGGCCGTGGCGTTCAAGAGATAGGTGCGGACGTTGGCGTAAGTCTTGAAGAAGGAGAGCGGCTCAAAGTGCCCTTTGGCGTCAACGAGAACGGAGGTGCCGGTGTTGCTGTTGTACAAAAGGCCGCCGGCCGGGTTGGCGAGGGTCGGGGCGGCGAACAGCTTATTGTAAATGGCATCCCGCAAAGTCTTGCCGGTCGTTGACCCGGTCAAGTCATTTTGGCCGTTCTTGTTCGAGTAATACCCCAGCGTCAGCCCGGCCTCGGAGGTAATAGTGGAGACGGGCTCGGGCGCGCTCACGGCGATGTTGTAATTGGAATCCCCGGCGAAACCGGCTTGGAACACGAAGTGCCCGCCGCCCAGCGGGCCTTGGGTAGTGGACTGTGCGCCGGAACCGGCGGCGGCGGAAACTCCGTTTGAACTAAAGGTGTACGTCACCTTTGCAACGTCCGGCGTAAACCCAGCCGTTGCGCCGGAGAAGCTCACCGTATCGTAGATCGACGTTCCGCCGGGAACGGTCGAATTGATATTGATCACGGACCCGTTTGCGGCATTGTGAAGGGTGGTCGTTACGGTGATCGTTCCCTTGCTGATGGTCAGCGGCTCGACCGATCCGACCACGGACTTGTAATTCGAATCGCCGTTGTAGACGGCGATGTAGGCATAACTACCTGCTCCCAGAGCGCCGCTCGTCGGAGAGTTCGTCCCCGCGGGCTCGTCTACACTCGCGACCGGCACATCCGTCCCATAGACGGGATTCGCCGAGGTGTAGAAGTTATACGTAACCGTCCCGCCCGGGGTGAATCCTGCAACGGTCCCACCGAGTGCGACTGTGTCATATACGGCGCTCCCCAGTGGCAGCGCCGCGGTGACCGCCGCCCCGCCCGCGGCATTGTGAATCGTGGTGCTGATCGTTGGCTTTCCCTGGCTGATCGTCAGCGGTTCGACCGATCCCACCACGGATGCGTAATTGGAATCACCGTTGTAGACGGCGATGTAGGAGTAGCCACCCGCTCCGAGCGCCCCGGTAGTAGGGGAATTAGTCCCTACCGGCTCGTCAACGCTCGCGACCGGCACGTCGGCTCCATAGACGGGGCTTGCCGAGGTGTAGAAGTTGTACGTAACCGTCCCGCCCGGGGTGAACCCTGCGACGGTCCCGCCTAGTGCGACCGTGTCATATACCGCGCTGCCCAGCGGCAGCGCCGTGGTGACCGGCGCTCCGCCGGCGGCATTGTGAATCGTGGTGCTAACCGTTGGCGTCTGCTGGGCGATTGTCAGCGGCTCGACGGATCCGACCACGGATTTGTAGTTGGAATCGCCGTTGTACACGGCGATGTAGGCGTAGCTACCCACTCCGAGCGAGCCGGTGGTGGGGGAGTTCGTCCCCGCCGGCTCGTCAATGGTCGTGAACGGCACATCGGCTCCATAGACGGGGCTTGCCGAGGTGTAGAAGTTATAGGTGACCGTCCCGCCAGGCGTGAAGCCCGCGACGGTCCCGCCAAAGGCGACCGTGTCATATACGGCGCTTCCCAGCGGCAACGCCGCGGTGACCGCCGCACCCCCGGCGGCGTTGTGAATTGTGGTGCTGATGCTTGGCGTTCCCTGCGCTATCGTCAGCGGCTCTACCGGGGCGGTGAAGCCGGCGTAATTGGTGTCGCCACTGTAGACCGCCACATAGCTGTAGCTCCCCGCTGCCAACGCGGCGGTGGCCGCGGAATCGGGCACCACGCCGCTGGAATCGAGCGCTACCGTCGCGTCAGTGTGCGTCCCCGATCCGTCGATCGTTGTGAAGAATTCATACGTGAGCGTTCCGGTCGGCGTGGACGCCGGGGTTCCGGTCACTGTCGCGGTATCGTAGACGGCCTCGCCAAGTGTTCCCGTCGGCATACCGTTCGTCGCGGCGTCCTTGATTACGGTTGCCGCTGTCGAACTTGCGGGCTTCACGTCCTCGGGCTCGCTGCCGGCGGTGCTGATGACGCCGAGATTTCCTGAGTCGCCGCTATATGTCGCCAGCCATTCGTACGTGCCCGTGAGCGTGCCGATACCGGAGGGTACGTAACCGCCCGGGTTATCCCCGATGGACGTACCGTACGTGCCGTTGCCGTTCACGGTGACCACGTCCGTATAGATCGGGCTGGTGAAGCTCGTATCGGACGGCGCGTAAAGATTGAACGTAATTGTGCCGGTCGGAGCGTTGCCGCCCTCCAGGTCGGCGACGTCCGTCAACGCCGCGCCGCTGCCGAGGGTCACGGGGCCGCCGTCGAGCGTGGAGATGGTCGGAGAGGCGAAGACGGGTTGCGTAACGGTCAGCGGCTCCACCGCGCTCACTCTTCCCAGCAGATCAAAGCCGGTCGTCGTGATGCCCCCGCTATATATGGCGATGAACGAGTAACTGCCCGGCGCGAGCTGAGCGGTAATTTGCGAGTTGGGGACAATTCCGCCGCTGAGCGTCTGGGTATTGGTCCAGACCGGCGCGGTGACATTGTAGATCGGCGTCGAGGTGCTATAGAAGTTGTACTGCACCGTCCCCGTCGGCGTGCCGTCGGAGGAATTACTGGACGTCACCGTGGACGTGTCCTGCACGGTCGCCCCGGCGGGCACGCTCGTGACGTTGCCCGTCGCGGTCGGCGTTACCTCCCGGATCGCGGTCGCGGTGAGGCCGTTGGCTTCGATCGGCTGCCCGACCCCGCGGGCCCACTCCTCGTAGCCGTCGTTCGCCGAGCCGCCATTCTTCGCATCGGTGGTGCCGGGCTGGATGGCATCGTTCAGCGATTGCTTGCCGAACTGGGAATAGACGTACACATATTTGTTCAAATCGGCGGCGGTGGTGATGCTGAAGTCCGAAACCGGGACGTTCAGGAACATGTCGTACGAGCCGCTGCCCGTGTTGTAGGCGCTGTCCAGTGCCACGGCGTTGTACGCGTTCGCCCCCCCGTGCATGTCATAGGCCACGGTGGCGACGTTGCCGTAGGTTCCGTCGGCCGTGTACCCGGTAAGGGAACCGGAAGACGCGGTCGAAACCTGAAGGGCGTCGAGCGAGATATAGGGAAGCGAATTCTCCTGGTTGAGGTCCAGGACGAACTCGAAGTAGGGCACGAGGACACTGCCTTGCTGGCGCACCACCACCGGCAGATCTTTCAGTTGGATGGGATGATTGAAGGTGGCGGTGGTCCCGGCGTCGTTCGTAATAGTGCTGTCGGAATACGGGCGCGCCGCCGTGTTGTAACCCTGCTCCACCCCCGTGTTATCGAGGCGCACGAACGAGTCGATCACGCCGCTGCCGGAGGTGTTATGCCCGGTCGCTCCAGTGAAGACGGCGCCGTTGATCGTGCCGGAGTTGCCCGTGGCGCTGGCGAGGTCGAGATCGCCCAGTCCCGATACGACCGAAGCGACGGACATCAACACGCGGCCCTCCATCGCTTCAAGAACGAAACGGCAGGCCCGGCGGATTCTGCCGGAATCGACTCCGGATTGACGGCGACCGGCGAGCGGACGGGTAGACTTTTGACGCGGCATATTTTCTCCAATCTAGTTATGTGAGCACGAGGATTCACAAACGGTGGATGCGGAACCCGCCCTTGTCATGCGAACGGAAGCAATAAACTAAAAAGGGGGGTGTCGGCGGCGGGCGATCATCGCAGCACACATCAGCAAACGCAAAGGGTTTTTGCACCCTCTCATCAACCCCTCATTTTCGGCGGGGAACTGGGTAATCTGTACGACCCCAACCCACTACAGCCGTGGAGCAATCCACGATTCACGCCGCATT
>JAQGHP010000554.1 GCA_028288775.1 Phycisphaerales bacterium
GGTGCGCGTCAGCATGCCCGAGCAATACGCGTCGGTGCTCGAAGCGATCAGCATGAACGCGACCGCAAAGGACGCCCAGCAGGCGGGCATGCAAGTCATGATCAGCGCGTTGCGGCAGGGGGTCGAAAAGTTCGACGGCGTGGAACTGGGGCTCGATGGTGCCGACGGGGGGCTGCGCATCGCCCTCGCCGCCGCCCCCCTTAAGCTTCCCGCCCCGCCCCCCGGCGACCGTCCGGGCCTCCCCGCCAACGCCATCGCCCGCGTCGATGCGCCAGTCCCCCTGACTTCGATTTTCAGCGATGAAGTGCTCAAAAAGCTGACCGCGCGGGATGCGCCCGAAGGTCTGACGGTCAAGCAGGAGCAAAAATTTCAGGACCTCAACACGGCAGTCTGGTCCCTTTTCCTCGGTGGCGAGGGACAGACGGCAGGCATGGAGGTTTCGCGCGACGCCCCGGTCGCCTATATGGTCAAGCGGTATGACAAGCCGCTCGACTTCGCGCTGGAACTCCGCCGCCTCGTAGCACAGGCGAAGGCGTTTGGAGATGCGACCCATCATCCCGTGGAGATGGAACTCCAGTCCTACAAGATCGGCGAAGAGCAGGCCCTGCGCGTGGTGATCAGCGATTCGGAAAAGAAGCCCGCCCTGTTCTTGGACGTGCTGCAACGCGGAAACACGGTGTTCATCGCCGGGAGCAAAAACGAATTCCGCTACATCGACCGCCTCCTCGCGGCCAAGGCGGAGGGGCCACAGAAGGCCCTCGCCAGCGCGTCGGTCGATTTGGGCCGGCTCTTCGAAGCCGTAACAAAAACCCCCGGCTCCCCGCTGGCCGGCATGCCCGCCGACCGGCAGAAACAACTTGCGGACGTGTTCAAAGGCCAAACCCTCGGCGTCTCCCTGACCTCCGAAGCCGACACCGCCACGATCGACCTCACCCTCCCCCCGGCGCTGACGAAAAACATCCCGCGCCTCGTGCGAGTATTCTCCGACGGCCCCGGAAAGAATGCTCCAGGCCAGAGCCCAAGGAGCCCGCGCTAGCCGGGCTTCCCCTCGTCCCCCCGGTCCCAGGCGCTTGCGGCCCCGGCGTTAATCATTTTCCGCCCCGGCCCTTCCCGCCGGCGGGCCCATGTCCCACGAAGTTTCCCCCCTGTAATCGGCCTCTTGCTGCCCGACAGCCGCGGGCTGGAAGCGCCCGCCCGCAGCCGGCGGAACAAGACCCCCACGTCAGAAAGACTCGACAAGCCTCGACGCGCTTCTCGCGCGGGCGAAGAACGCCGGCCCTGCCGCCCGTCAAGCGCGACCGTGAACTGCAAAGCAAAAAGGTGATCGCAGCGATTTCATCATTGTGCAGATCATTCCTCGGCGGCTGAGCCTTTCTTCCGCCCATATTTGCAATCATTGTTCAATCCGCCGTGCGGAGTGCGATGTCGAAGTGAGCATGAATCAAGTACGGCCTTCGTGGACGGAGGCCCAGGTCGGAATGCCATTTGCTCGCTTGCCATGCTCTCTCGCTACTCAACGGCGCAAGGCATGATCATCAGCAACCTCTCAGGGGATGTGCTCGACACCGTCGGCGGCATGGTCGCGCGGGGGTGGCGGAATTTCCTCACCCGCCCATCGGGGTCGTTCAATTTCCGATTCATCCTCCAACCTGCGATTGCTTCACTGACGGCGATACGGGCGGGCCTAAGGGATGGAAAGGCGGGAAGGCCGGCATTTTTGTGGGAGGTGGTGACGAGTTCCGCGCACCGGGCGGGGCTCTTGCAAGAGGCCTGGAAGGCATTGCGGACGCCGGTCCTGGTCGCCGCGTCGCTCGACGCGATCTACCAGATCCGGATTCATCATTGGATCTATCCCCTCGAACTCATCTTCACAGTGATACTTCTTGCGGTCATCCCCTACATCATACTTCGTGGCCCGGTCAACCGCGTGGCCCGGTTTCTTACTCGTAAGACGGGCGCGGCCGGACCGGGCGACCCCGGTCGCGTTCGGGATCGAAACGGTAAAAGTCGCCTGGTGAGTTAACGGGCAACTCCAGCGAAAGGAATGGGCACCCCATGGCAAGCACAGCGAAGCAACCCGAGTGGTCTCAACCCGCGGCAATGGCGATTCCAAAGGGCGGCTATTTCGCCGACCGGGTCGAACAGGGCCGGTATGGCCCCATATTCCCCAAGACGCCCGCCTCCTACGGTTTTTCGATCGTGGCGAAGATCATTCCCGGCCGGGAGCCCGTTTTCTATGAATATGCAAAGGTCCTTGAAAACGCGGTCGCCGGGCAGCCCGACTGTCTGGCGGTGCTCCAATTGCATTACCTGCGCTGGGTCCTGTTCCCCATCAAGGGAGAGACCTACTTTATGTATCAGGGGATCTTCGACACCGATTTCGACAAATATACAGAGGACGCCGTCGGACTGTTCACGAAACTGGGCATCAATACCGTCTTCGAGAACCTCTAGGGTTTTCCCAAGGACTGGAAGACCAACCCCGCGGCGTTTGTCAAGTTCGTGCGCGACCACCAGTGCCCGAGTTTCCTGGAATACGCCGAGTACCCCTTCGTCGGCGCAGGCGAAATCAAGAAGGCGCTTCGCGTGAAGGAGGCCTTCTCCGACATGCTCGACCAGATGCAGTGACACCGAAGGGGAAACATGCTTGAACTCGATGATATTCAACACACCCCCCTGACGCGTGCCCCGGCGATGAGCGGGCGATACGAGTTCCTGTCGTTCAGGGATCCCGCCGGCGGGCGGGCGTGGTTGTCGGCGATGGTGGAACAGGTCCGCTCCGTCAGCGCGATGCGCGCGTCCGTCGCGCGAGACCGAAGCTGGATCACCGTGGCGTTCACGTGGAACGGACTTCGGGCGCTCGGGACGGGTGAGGCTTCGCTGGCCACGTTTCCGGAGGAGTTCCGTCAGGGAATGGCGGCGCGCGCCCAGGTGCTCGGCGACACCGGCGCCAATCACCCCGAAAACTGGGTCGACAAAACCGCCAGCCCCGACCTTCACGCCATCTGGGTCTTGTTCGCGCGCGACGCCGACGAGCGCGGACGGCGGGTGCTGGAGCACAGGAGGATTCTAGCGGGTTGCCCGGGCGTCGAAGTTCTCTCCACAATCGACCTCGACGCCACTCCGCCGTTGGAATACCCCCACGACCACTTCGGCTATCGCGACCGCCTCTCGCAGCCGGTCATTCAGGGAGGGGGCGAGGAGCCGACGCCCCGGCCGGGCGGCCCGTCAAAAGCGGGCGAATTCATTTCGCAGCCGGTTATCGAAGGATCGGGCGACGAGCCGACGCCCGGTACGGGCGCGCCGCTCAAAGCGGGCGAATTCATCCTCGGCTATCCCGACGAGACCGGCCCGGGGGCCGCCCTTCCGCAGCCGGAAATCCTGTCGCGCAACGGCAGCTATATGGCCTACCGCCGGCTTGAGGAGCATGTGGGCAGGTTTCGCGAATTCCTCCGCGACCAAGGCGAGACCCCGGAGGAACAGGAACTGATCGCCGCCAAGATGATGGGCCGCTGGCGCAGCGGCGCGCCGCTGGTCCTTGCGCCGGAGAAGGACGACCCGGCGCTGGGCGCGGACCCCCGGCGGAACAACGAATTCAATTACAAGCACCAGGACCCGTTTGGTTACGCGGTCCCGCTGGGCGCGCACATCCGCCGGATGAACCCACGCGACACCGCCGCCGACATGAACCGCCACCGGATGATCCGGCGCGGCGCAACGTACGGCCCCCATCTCCCAGAAGGCGCGCCCGAGGACGGCAGGGAGCGCGGCATCGCGGCGTTCGTCATCGGTGCGAGCCTCATCCGGCAGTTCGAATTCGCGCAGAACGTATGGATCAATGATCGGAACTTTCACGGCCTGGAAAACGAACGCGACCCGATCATCGGCAACCAGGAGGGCACGCTGGAATTTAAGATCCCCAACCGCCCGATCCGCAAAACGATCCGGGGGCTGCCCGCATTCACCACCGTCCGCGGCGGGGCCTACTTCTTTCTGCCCGGCATCAATGCCCTGCGATGGCTCGCCGACCCCCGGCCGGGCTGAGCGTTTGTTTGGCCGCTCTCGAGGGAGGCACACGCCATGAGCACGCCGCTACTATCCGCCCGCACTTACAACCAGAACCACGTCCCCCGCAAATACACGCCGGGCAAGCGCCGTCTGAGTATTTATTGGACGTGGAGTTACCCGTGGGAGGCGCAGCGCGACCTCGCCGTGATGGACAATCGATTCTCGACCTTCACGGAAGTCCGCAAGGTGCTTTGGCCGAATTACGAGACGCCCGAATGGATGGCCGCGCAATTCTTGCAGGGGATCGCGGGCACCCTCGAATTGTTCCACCGCTCGGCGCTCAATTTTCAGCGACTGGCGGAGGAGGCGACCGGCCACCCCGTTGCGGTGTTCCAGCGCATCGACCAGGCGGGGTACAAGCTGCCCATCGACGAACGCATTCTCGACGACACGGACACGCTGCTCGTGTTCGGGCTCGATCACCTGCTGGCCGAGGAGGAGGCGTGGCCCCAGGAGATCGCCGCCATAAACAATTGGCTGCGGCGGGAGGGCACCTGCCTGATGCTCGCGCCGCACCACGACGTCGGCTTCACGGATGACACCGCGCAACGCCAGATGGAATACATCCACCACGGCGACGCGCTGGTCCCGCGCCAACAACGCTTCAGCCAATACACGCGCTCACTAATCAAAGGCCTGGAGGTTCCCGTTTGGAATGAGTGGGGATTGCATCCCGCGGTGGTCAAGGACACGAAACAGATCGCCCCGCTCACGCCCTTCCGCGACTTCGACCGCAAAGGGCTGCTCAAGAACGTGGACACGCTGAGCCTGCACCCACATCTGCCGCACTACGCGCTGACGAAGGACGCCGGGCCGGGCGTACAGGTGCTGGCGCGCCAGCCCATCGACCTGGAGCGCCCGCACCCGTTCACCCGGGCCGGCAACACGGAGTTCAACTGTCTGCTCTGGCTCCCCCCGGGCGAACAGCACGCCGGGGACATCGTGATGACGGACTCGACGCATTTCACCGTGCTGTTCGGCGTCTCCGAAAGCATCGAAAACTTCTGGCGGAACCTGGCGACGATGAAATAGCCTGATCGATGCCCTGTCGATAGATTGCTCGGCGACTCGCTTAAAGGTTTACCGCAGCCCGCCGCTGGCGAGGAGTTGCTCGCCGGTGAGCCAGGCGGAATCATCGGAAGCGAGGAAGACGGCGATCGACGCAATGTCGCCGACGCGGCCGGTGCGGCCCAAGGGCACCTGCGGGAGCAGGTTCTTCTCGAAGTCCGAGCCGATGAAGCCGGCGCTGACCGTGCCCTCGGTTTCGACCATGCCGGGGTTGAGGGTGTTCACGCGGATTTTCCTGGGGCCCAGTTCGCGGGAGAGCACGCCAGTGATCGCGTCCACCGCGCCCTTGGTGCCGGTATAGACCGCGCTGTTCGGCGGCGTGATGCGGCTGACCGCCGAGCCGATGTTGATGATGCTTGCGCCCTCGGGCAGGTGCTTGACGGCGGCCTGCGTGGTCAGCAGAAGCCCCAGCACGTTGACGTTAAAAATCCGGTGGAACTGCTCCTCGGTCACCTCCTCGATGGGGGAGAATTCGTAGACGCCGGAGTTGTTAACGAGGATGTCGAGGCGGCCGTAGTTCTTGATGGCCGCGTCGATGAGGCCGCGGGCCTCGGATTTCCTGGAAACGTCCCCTCCCACGGCGACCGCCTTCCCGCCCGCCGCCACGATGTCGGCGACCACCTTCTCCGCCCCCGACTTGCTTGACGCGTAGTTCACCACGACCGATGCGCCCTCTTTTGCCAGTGCCCTGGCGATGCCCGCGCCGATGCCCTTGGAAGCCCCCGTTACGACCGCCACCTTGCCTGTGAGCTTGCTCATGTGAGACTCCGTCGAGAGTGTTGCGACCGGCCGGAGAGGGAGGCGACGCCTCCCGTTCCTCCGTTAGTCGCATAGTTCAGGATATTAGAACTATGGAACTAGGAGTCAAGCCGCCGTATAATTAATTTCCATGAGACCGCTTTTTCACCCTTCGATCGAGGACGTGACGGTGGAGGGAATTCTCCATGCCCTGTCCGACCCCGTGCGCGTGGCGATCTTCACCGCCATCGCCGGCTCGGGCTGTTCCCACGCTTGCTCCAACTTCCTGAACGTCAGCGAAAAGACCATCCCCAAGTCCACCCTCTCGCAGCACTTCAAGGCGCTGCGTGAAGCGGGCCTGATCCGCGGCGAACGCCGCGGCGTGGAAATGCAAAACACCTCGCGCTGCGCCGAAATCGACCAGCGCTTCCCGGGCCTCATCGCCGCCATCGTCAGCGCGCACAAGGTGCAGTCGGAAGGCGGGCCGCAGGTGGAAAAACGAAGCAGGCGCGCCGCGCAGCCGTAGCGCAACGGTAAGAGTTAG
>JAQGHP010000557.1 GCA_028288775.1 Phycisphaerales bacterium
CGCGGCTCATTGCCATCACGCACGTGAGCAATGTGACGGGCACGATTCAGCCGATCCGGGAGATCGGGCGCATCGCGCGGGAGGCGGGCGTTCCGTTCATCGTGGACGCGGCACAGTCCGCCGGGCATATGCCGATCGACGTGCAGGCGGACGGGATCGATCTGCTCGCGGCCCCCGGGCACAAGGGATTGCTCGGGCCGCTGGGCACGGGATTCTTATACATTCGGCCGGGGGTGGAGAAGATTCTTGCGACGATCCGCGAGGGGGGCACGGGGTCGGTGAGCGAGTTGGATCGGCAGCCGGAGTTTATGCCGGACAAGTATGAACCGGGCAGCCACAACGCTGTCGGGATCATCGGGCTGTCGGAAGGCGTGAACTGGATTCTCGGGCAGACGGTGCAGAAGCTTCACGAGCACGACCGCGAGCTGGTCGGCACCTTCCTCGAAGGCATCAACGACATCGAAGGCCTCACCTATTACGGCCCGCGCGGGGTGAAAGACCGCGTCGGCGTGTTCTCGATCCGAGTAGAAGGGTACGACCCGCATGAGCTGTCGAGCGCGCTGGAATCGAGCTTCGGCATTCTCACACGATCGGGGATCCACTGCGCGCCGCTGGCGCACGAGGCGATCGGGACCGCGTCCCTGGGCGGGACGACGCGGCTGAGCTTCGGGCCGTTCCTCAGCATGCAGGACGTGAGCTTCGCGACGGACGCGATCGCCGAAATCGCGGCGGCGCGGTTGGCAAAATCGGCGTGAGAGCAAATCTGAATTCCGAATCCCCGAAGTCCGAATCAAATTCGAGTGACGAAATCCGAAGCGGAGACTCTTGCCCCAAAGAGGCGAAGAAAGACCGGAGCCACGAATAGGCACGAATGAATACGAACGGATTCGAATTCATTTGTGTCTATTCGTGGCTTGAATTAGTCCGTGCCTTAGGGCGGACGTTCCGATTCGGAAAAGCCGCCGCGTTCTTACGTTTTACGTTTTTACTTTCGTGGGCCGCAGGATCGCCGCGCCGCCCTACACTCCCGCCATCATCGCGTCCTTCAATCGGTTCAACGCCTCGTGCTCAATCTGGCGGACGCGTTCGCGGGTAAGGCCGATGCGCAGGCCGATTTCCTTGAGGGTCATCGGGTCCTCGCCTTCCAGGCCGTAGCGCAGCTTGAGGATCTTCGCGGCACGGTCGTCGATCTCCTCCAGCAGCTCGGTCAAATGGCGGATCTCGTCGTTGTCGGTCACCAGCACATCGGGCGGCGGATTGTGCGTATCCGCGACCAGATCGTTGATCGTCAGTTCCCCGTCGTCGCTGCCGGACTGGGTGGGGGAGTTGTAGGCCTTTACGGCCTTGCGGATGATCTTCAGTTTCTTGGGCGAAAGCTTCATGTAGACCGACAGCTCATCGGTGGTGGGCAGGCGGCCCGTGCGGTCTTCCAGCTCGCGCATGGCCTGCTTGAGCTTTGCCATCATCTCCACCATGTAGGCGGGGATGTGGATCGGCTGCACGCTGTTGATCAGCGCGCGCTTGATGGATTGCTTGATCCACCAGGAGGCGTACGTGCTGAAGCGGCAGCCGTTTTCGGGGTCGAAGCCTTCCACGGCCTTTAGCAGGCCGATGTTCCCCTCTTCGATGAGGTCGGGGAGGGTGAGGCCGCGATTGACGTAATGCTTGGCGATGTTGACGACCAGCCGTAAGTTGGCCCGCACCATGCGTTCGCGGGCCGCGGGGTCGTTCTCGTTGATGATCCGCCGGCCCAGTGCCTTTTCTTCGTCGGCATTGAGCAGGGCAGTGTCATTGATCTGCCTGAGATACAGTTGCAGACCCGTTTGAACAGCGACTGTGGCCATAGAACTATTCACCTGGCGCGTGCCGTCCGGTGGTAACCGGCTCGGGCTCGCGCAGACGTTCAGACCTCGCCGGGCGGAGGCGACACGCATCACCTTGGCGACAACACGCCGCGTTACTTCATCACGCGGCTCTCGGCGACCCTACCTTCGGGTATCGGTTTCATGACGGGGTGACTTGGGACGGGCGGAGATGATCCCTTGTATTTGCCCTTTCCGTTCCCTTCGTCAGAGAGGTCCCATAAATATTGCACACGATTGCCAAACAGGCAAGAAAAATAAAATAAACTTCATGGACGGTAAGTATTTCGTCGTAAGGCGTTTGCACGACCGTGCCATAACGTCATACGCGCGAGTTTCACCACCTTAGTACGTCGTGGCATCGTGTTTATTGCAAAAATCCGGCGGAGAAAGGGCCAGTGCCCCGGGAGGGAAATGAAAAGGCCGCCCCGTATAAACGGGGCGGCCTTTTAGGTTTACAACAAATACGCGGGGAGCGGTTATTCGCCGAGCTTGATGTCGCCCAGGCCGGTGGATTTCTCGCCACCTTCCAACCCGCCGCGGAGGCCGCGCTTCTCGGCGCGCTCGGCACGAACGACTTCGCGGACCTGTTCGTCCTGCGCCCACTGGGCGCGCTTCAGGGACAAACCGATCTTCCGCTCGTCGCTGTCCACGCGGAGGATCTTCACGTCCACTTCCTGCCCGACCTTCAGCGTGTCCTCGGGCTTCTCAATCTTCTGGTCGCTGATTTCGCTGATGTGCAGCAGGCCTTCGAGGCCCGGCTCCAGTTCCACGAACACGCCGAAGTTGGCGATCTTCGTGACGTGGCCCTTGACCACCATGCCCGGGCGGTAGTTGGCCGGGATAACGGTCGTCCACGGGTCTTCCTGCATCTGCTTGAGGCCCAGGGCGATGCGCTGCTTCTCCTGGTCGACGCTCAAGACCACGGCACTGACCGATTCGCCCTTCTTGAGCACTTCGCTGGGGTGGCCGATCTTCTTGGTCCACGAAAGATCGCTCACGTGCAACAGGCCGTCGATGCCTTCTTCGATCTCGACGAACGCGCCGTAGTTGGCGATGTTGCGGACCTTGCCCTCGACCACCGAGCCCGGCGGATACTTCTCGGCAACCCGTTCCCACGGGTTCTCCTCGACCTGCTTCATGCCCAGCGAGATCTCCTGCTTGTCCTTATTAATCTCGAGGACCTTGACCTTCACCTTCTGGCCCTGCGCCACCACTTCGGATGGGTGATTAATGCGCTTGGTCCAGGACATCTCGGAGATATGCACCAATCCCTCGACGCCTTCTTCCAGCTTGCAGAACGCGCCGTAGGACATGATGTTGACCACCTCGGCCTCGTGTACCGAGCCGACGGGGTACTTGCTCTCGATGTTCTCCCAGGGCGAGGCTTCCTTCTGCTTGAGGCCCAGGGCGATCTTCTCCTTGTCCTTGTCGATGGAGAGCACGCGGACTTCGACCTCCTGGTCGATCTTGAGCAGGTCGCTGGGGTGGTTGACCCGGCCCCCGGACATGTCGGTGATGTGCAGCAGGCCGTCGATCCCGCCCAGGTCGATGAACGCCCCGAAGTCGGCGATGTTCTTGACCGTGCCCTTGATGTTCTGGCCGATCGAAAGGCCGTCGAGCGTCTTGCGCTTGAGCTCTTCGCGCTGCTGTTCGATCATCTTGCGGCGGGAAATCACGATGTTCCGCCGCTCTTCGTCGATCTTGAGGATGACCGCATCGATATGCCGACCGATCCAGTCGCTGATTTCGCCGGGCCGGCGGATGTCCACCTGGCTGGC
>JAQGHP010000590.1 GCA_028288775.1 Phycisphaerales bacterium
TCCTGGCACTCCTTGGCAATTCCCTCCAGCAAAATGATGCGCTCGGCGGCGCTTTTGGAGGAATCGATCAGGGCTTGCCGCAACTGCTTGAGCCAATCGGCGATGCCAGGCTCGCCGCCGTCCGCGATGGCGGCGTCCACAATTGCAATCGCGTCTCCTTGCAACGCCGCGATCTCGACGAGGCTCGGCGCGGCGTCCAGCCTCGCCAGCAATTCAATGACCTTCTGCCACGATGCTGGCGAAGCTTCGTGCGCCGGGTTTGCGGGAATCGGAGGCAGCGCGAGCCATCGGGCGCAGTGGAGCAGGTCGTCGCGGTGGTCGGCGCACGACCGCTCGAAGGCGAGCGCCCACCACTGCGATTCGTCGTCGGCCCCCACGACTTTTGTTATCCCGGCGGCTGCGACCGCGAGCTGCGTCAACACTTCCACCGACTGGCGCAACGTCTCTGGCGGGCGTTCCAGATCGCTTTCGATGCGCTCGATCTTGCGTGAGACGTCCGCCGCAATCGGTGTGCGAGGACTTGCTGCGTCGGGCCGGTAAATCCCGCGTGTGGAATCGAGCAGGACGCGAACCGTGTCGCGAAGGCCGCCGAAAAGCCGGGGAGGCAATATTGTGGTCCCGGTCAGTTCCAGCAGCCCCCGGCGGAGCACCAGCATATGACCGGCGAGGTTCCCGCTGTCCACCGTTGAGACGTACATCGGGAGCAGCGGCTTGAGCGAACGCGTGTCGTACCAGTTGTAGAAGTGGCCGCGATGCCGCTCCATTTTGCCGAGGGTGCCGAAGGTCTTTTGGGTGCGGTCGAGCAGGCGCGCGACGGAACAGTAGCCGAAGTCATACGCGGCCAGGTCCGCCAAGAGCGCCATGCCGATATTGGTCGGACTCGTCCGCGGCGCGATGACCGGCGTTGGGTGCTCCTGGAAGTTGTCGGGCGGCAGCCAGTTTTCCTGCTCGGTGACGAACGCCTCGAAGTACCGCCACGTCCGGCGGCCGAGCTTCTCCAGGAACACGCGCTGCCTGTCTGACAACCGTGACGGCGGCGGCGTAAGTGGGCGGCTCAGCCACCACCCCACCACCGGCGACAGGAGCCAAAGATACAGCAACGGCCAGGCAATCGCGGGCAACGGGCGGCGAGTGAGGAGGAGCAGCAGGATGACCGCCAGGGAAGTGACGGGCGCGAACCACATGGAGCGGAAGAAACCGGGCAGATCCGCCCGGGCGCTGCGGTGGGCCTCGCTCGACGTCTTCCACTCCAACAGCTTGCGCCGCGTCCACAGAACGCGGGCCGAAGTCCGCACGATCGCGTCGACGCTCACAAACGCGTCGTACGGGAGGAAGACGAGCGTGAACAGGAATTGGGCCAGATGTCTGCCCAGCGCCGCCCCCGACATGCTCAGATGCCCCCGGAAATTGACCTCGGCGGGCTTTCGCGCGGAATTCCCTAGAAACGAAACGACAGCGCCCGCCCCAATGGCGCCCAAGACCAGCGCGGTCGATGCGGCCCCCAGCGCGGGGACCAACAGCCAGGCGCCCAGCAATAGCACCAGCATGGCCACCGGAACGAGGCTGCGCCGGAGGTTGTCGAAGATCTTCCACCACGACAGGGCGGAAATTGGATTGGAAACGTACCCGTCACCCAGCGCCGGCACGCGCGGCAACAGCCACACGGCGATCTGCCAGTCGCCGCGGATCCAGCGGTGCCGCCGGCTTACGTCCGCGGGGTAGCGCGAGGGGTATTCCTCGTAAAGTTCCACGTCACTGAGCAGGCCCGAGCGGGCGTACGCGCTTTCGAGCAGGTCGTGACTCAGGATCGCGTTTTCCGGGAGGTTGCCGCAGCCTTGTTCGAAGGCATCGACGTCGTAGATTCCCTTCCCGATGAACGACCCTTCGCCGAAAAGATCCTGGTATACATCCGACACCACGCGCGTGTAGGGATCGACCCCTGTTTCCCCTGCGAACAGCCGGACGAACCACGAGCGCTGCGCGCTGGGCAGGCTGACGCCGACCCGTGGCTGCAGGATGCCGTACCCGTCAATAACCCGTTTGCGTCGGCGGTCGAAGACCGGCCGGTTGAGCGGGTGGGCCATCGCGCCGGCCATCTCCCGCGCCGAGTCACGCGGCAGTTGTGTATCGGTGTCGAGCGTGATGACGTACCGCACTCCGGCCAGCAGCGTCGTGTCGCCGACCACGTGGGAAAACCGACCGTCGGGCGCACGGAGCATTGCGTTAAATTCGGCCAGCTTGCCGCGTTTGCGCTCGTACCCCATCCAGACGCCTTCCTGCGCGTTCCATCGCCGGGGGCGGTGAAAGAGAAAGAAGATGTCAGTGCGCCCGGAAGTGTATTTTTCGTTGAGCTGTTCGATGCCCTCGGCAGCCAGCCGCACGAGTTCCTCGTCCCCCGGCATGATCTCCGCCGGGGCGTCCTCGAAATCGGTGAGCAGCGCGAAGTGGAGGTTGTCGTCGCGGTTCGCGAGGTATCGTACTTCCAGCCCCTCGAGCAGATCCTCGACCGTTTGCGGGCTCGAGAGCATCGTCGGCACGACGACAATGGACCGATGCTCCGCAGGGATGCCCTTGCGGAAATCGAGCTTGGGAAGCGGGCCCGCATGCACCAGCGCCGTCGCACACCAATTGACGATGGCAATGCCGACATGAACCGCGCACATGACCGCGGGGATGAGTAGAAAAAGCAGGCCGCCCTTTGCGCCGACCCTATGCCCCCAACCGATGAACGCGGCCGACACACCAGTGGCGATTAACAGAACTGCCACGAGATAAAACAACAGGGGTAAACGGCTACCGATCCGACCAAGGGCGGTTCGGAAGGACGGCCGCGATTTGGCGATTCGCTCGAGCTCGGGCCGGCCGCGGTGGATCAGGTAGTAGCCAATGTGGGCCGCCCGGTCGGCGGGATCCCGCCGCGCCTGAGCCTGTGCCAGCGCGACCGTCATGCGCGCGACTTCATACTCGGCCAGTCCGCCGCGCTTGGCGATCTCTTCCACGCCGTGGCGGTAGCGGTCGCGGGTGGCAAAATCCATGTGTGCGTAAACACCGGCGGGGTCGCCCTGGAGTGTTTGCTCGACCAGGCTGTGGCGTTCGACGAACTCGCGCCAGTCGGTGGAACTCAGGAACCGCAGGCTGGTGATGCTGTTGCCGATCGAGACCTGATCGGCGGCTTGCGCGTGACCGTCGGCGCGGACGAGTTGCTCGACCGTCAGCCCCTGCTCCGATAGCCGCTGCTCCAGCCACCCGGTGGCGAAGCTGAAGTACGGGCTCTGCCCCTGTAAATGCCGGGTAAATTCGGCCAGGAATGCGCCCGACAACGGCGGGTCGGCCCGTGCCATGTCGGCCAGGACCAGGATGAGGTTGGTTGGCGCCTGCTCGACCACACTGACCATGCGCTCGGCCCATTCGGTGGCCGCATCACGATCGCGACGGGTCCTTCCCACCCGCACCGAAACCCGGCGCAGGTTCTCAATCAGGGCGAGGCGCAGAACGATCGGCACCGCCCAAAGCTCGCCCAGCTTCAGCGGCTGCACCGTCTGGTAGGAAGTGATGAAGGCGTCGAGGCTGACGGCGTCCAGTCGGCCGTCCACGTGCGAGATCAATTCCAGCGCGATCGCATACGCCCGCGGCTGGCCGGCATTCTTCCCGTTGGCGAGGCGCGGCAACTGGCGGCCGTATGACCGTGGAAGGTGCCGCCGTGCGGTACGGATCTGCTCTTCGATCAGATAGAAGTTGTCCAGCAGCCACTCGGCCGCGGGAGAGATTCGCCGGCTGGCGGCGACTGCCGCGGTGACGAGATCGTAGGTCTCTACGAGGACGCGCTCGTTATCCTGCAAGCGCGCGATGAGTTTGTCGGGCGATGCCGATTCAACGAGCTCATGAGATTCCGCCAGACCACGTGCGTGGCGCTCCAGTTGATCGACGCTGTACAGTTCCGATCGGAGCGGCTGCTCGTCAAGCGCCTGGAGCGCGGGCGTATCGGCCATCGTCGATTTCCGACGCGACGACAGGCGTATGAAACCCTTGGCGATTCCGGGAACATTCACCAGCAACTCTCCTTCGTTTGCAATCGTCGCGAACGCAGCACAAAAGAAAAGAGCCGCAGCGATGCGGCTCTTTTCTGCAACAGATGATTAGCGAATTACCGTCCGCGGCCGCCGCCGCCGTACCCGCCCCCGCCCCCGCCGTACCCGCCCCCGCCGCCACCGCTGCGGTTTTCCTTGGGCTTGGCTTCGTTGACCGTCAGGGCGCGGCCGCCGTGGTCCTGGCCGTTCATCGACGCGATGGCCGTCTGGGCCTCCTTGTCGCTGCCCATCTCCACGAAGCCGAAGCCCTTGCTCTTACCCGTGTCCCGGTCGGTGATGATCTGCGAGCTCTCGACCGTCCCGTGCGGGGCGAACATTTCACCCAGGGCCGAAGAATCAACGTCGTAGCCCAGGTTCCCAACATACAGTTTCTTACCCATGGAATTCTCCTTATGAGAATATGCAAACGACCCGCGGTTTTACTTTCGAGGTCATGCGAAAGGGGCCGGCGTATCGACCCGAACAGGCGGGAGGGCAAATGGAAAAGAAACAGCGGGCAGGAACAAAGCTGCGGCGGAATCTGATTCGATCAGCGGACCAACCGCCCACAGCATAGGTGATTAGGGGTCGCATGTCCATGAACATTGGGCGGCGCCATGACAAGCAGTTCCTACCGCCCGGATTTGCGCCGTCGGCCGGATGCGTTCTCGTGTTATGTCCGCGCGCCGTTCGCCGCGTAGAACGCCCGCGCCTCCGCCAGCAACTGGTCGTCGGTGGTGTGCCCCTCGTCGATGACGACCGTGCCGGCGACCCGCTTGGCCATTTCCGGGTGGCGTTGTTTAAGCTCGGCGACCAGATGGTCCATAGCGCTGCTCGACCCGGTCGAGCTTCCCATGATCAGAATCTTCTCCGCGCCGCTCAAGTTCCGTACGATCGCTTCGTAGAAGGTTTTCAGTTCGGGCTTGCGCTGGCCGTTGGAGTCGTCTTCCACATTGTTCAGGTGCCGGTGCGAGCCGTGCGGATCGTGGGGGATGATGCGCTGGGGAACCGAGCCGTGCAACTCAGTCCTGTAGACGCGCGCCTCGCGGTGGTCGATCACGACCAGCAGGTGGAGTACTTTGGCGACCTGCGCCTGCGCCGGTGCGGCGGAGTGCTCAAGGAACTGGCGGATGCGCATCAATTCCTGGATGTCGGAGAAGTCCTTGCGCTGCGGCGGATGGACGGTCAGCGTTTGGCCGTTTCGGGCAAACTTCACATTGCCGTTGTGCTCCTCCTGCACCGAGTCGCACACTGCGGTAAGCAGCGACCGCACGTCCCGCCACTGCAGGTTCCGGGCGACCGGGTGCTGAAAGACGGCGACGTAAGTAGCTTGATGAATCCCGTACGTTGGCGTCTGCATTCAATTCTCCTTCGCGAGTGATCGCCCGGCGTTCGTCATGGCGGAGTATTCGGAAGCATCATGTGATGGGAGGCAGCCCCCGCAACTCGCGGCGGATCTCCTTGTGACGCGCCTTCTCGGCCATCCGCACTTCCCAAGGCGTCGAGGGCGCCGTCGGCTTGAACATCGGCAGGCGCTTGTACAGCCATACGAAGGGCACGGCCAGAACGCGCAAGACATGCTGGTCCAGCCGACCCATCGACGGAGAAGTGTCCATCATCCCCGTCGCGGCGTCCGCGCCGGCCACCGGTTTCACTTTCGCAATCAACATATTGGCTCCAAATAATTTTGCTCGGGCTTGCGTCCTGCCAGTTCGCGGCAGATCAACGTGAAAAGCTCGTCGGTTCTAAAGCTCCCCTTAAACAATACATCGCATCGGGTCGCGGCAAACTGCGGTGTCGTCAACAACCAAAATCGTTGCCGTCATCCCGGCCACCGTCCTTGCGCGAATTCTCCTTGCGCCAAGTTCGACTTCGTCGGGTCACATGATCTAACGAGGGACGTGGGGGGAAGCTCCGTCACACACTGAGCAATCGCGGGGCCACCACCGGGATCTACGAGTGTAGAGAGATTCTGTAGCGCAGAGCCGCAGGGCGTGCGACGCGCTGGCGTACATTGTCGGAGCGATCCGCTGGATGGGTTGCCCGGGCAAGCGGATGGAAAGAGAGGCACCGCTCCTCATTCTACCAAAAGCACCGTTGCAGTGGGGCGCTTCGACCGTCTTAGATATTCTTCGCCCCGTCCGGTAAGCCAGATGGCCGAGCATACCGAGGAAGGAACGTCATTGGCGTCGGCTCGGAAGTCTCGAACACCGGCCAAGCCGTGCGCTACCAAGGAGGAGGCGTCCGTGATGAACTGAGTAATGCTGATCCGAAGGCTCCGCCGAATGGGTTTTGGGTCCAGCCCGATTCGTTCTCCCGCGCCGCCCGAATGCGCCTGCAGGTATTGCAAGAGCATCAATTCCGTCGCACTGATATTCGTTAACATGTCTCTATTGTACGCATCCGCCGGAAGTTTGCTTATTACGGCGGGATTTCTGCCCACGTCGCCACAGCCACGCCGACTTAAGGGCGAGTCGAGCAGATCAAAGCAATCACAATCGATTGTATTAATGACAGTACTGAACAAAGCGGTGGGCACTTTGGCGGGCAATGCCAGCCGTTAAAGATCCTCATCCGCTCAGATTCGGGCAATGGCGACCGCGTCCTCTTAATCGACTCTGGGCGCCTCGGTCTCGATGAATTCGAACTCTATGAGGCGACGTCTTCCGCCGCATGGGCTACTCGGTGGAAGTGACGGGCAAGACCGGTGCCCAGGGCGTTGGTCTCATCACCTGTCGTAGCGAGTTTAAGATCGCGGTGGAGGCGAAATGCTACGCCGATACGGTGGGGAACAGTGCCGTGCAGAAGGCCTACGCGGGCATAGCGTACTACCGGTGCGACCGTTGCATCGTCATAATGAGCGGGGACTTCATGACAGGCGCGCGGGAGCTCGCCCAAAGCACCGGCTGTCAGTTGATTGGCGGTCACCAGTTG
>JAQGHP010000628.1 GCA_028288775.1 Phycisphaerales bacterium
CCGCTTCAACTTCTGTAAGCGCAAGCTCTCGCGCCTTCAGAAGCTGATTAAGAAAAGCGGCCTGACCCGCAAACGCGCGGAGGATGTGATCGAGTGGCATCGCCGCTTCGAGCACTTCCGCGAATACCTGGTGCGCACGAACCTGGCGCTGGTATTGGCGATGGCCAAGCGTACGCGGCTGGGCGACGTGGACTTTGCTGAAATCGTCAGCGAAGGAAACATGGCCCTGATCCGCGCAGTGGACAAGTTTAACGTGGACCGCGGGTTCAAGTTCTCGACGTACGCCTGCCGGGCGATTTTGAAGGCGTTCAGCCGGACTTCGCTCAAGTCCAGCCGGCACAAGAGCCGGTTCCCGGTGGAATTCGAACCGGACATGGAAAAGAGCGATTGGCAGGATCGCCGACGCGATGCGGTCGAGGAAGACTGCATCGACGAGCTGAAGGCGATCGTCAACCGCAACCTGGCCGATCTGTCTCAAGTGGAAGAGACGGTCATCCGTCGGCGGTTCAACTGGGAGCAAGACCAGGACAGCAACCTCACGCTCGAAGAGGTCGGCCAGATCATCGGCGTGACCAAGGAACGCGTGCGTCAGATTCAAAACAAGGCTCTGGCAAAGATCCGCAACGTAATGGAAGAAGGCGTGCTCCGCACCAGCAGCCGCCCCATCCGCGAGCCCGCGGATTGAGGGGCGGAGAGAAGCCAGGAGCCAGAAGCCAGTAGAAAGACTAAGGCGGAACCGTGAAAACGGTTCCGCCTTTTTCGTTTATGGTCACGCGGCCGATCAATGTGCGCCATCCCCCGTCTGGCTCCTGGCTTCTGGCTCCTCTCCTCCCCCTCACGCCGCCTTCGGCAGGAATTGCGACAGGCTCTCGGGGAGTTTCTTGATCCCCCGGCGCAGGGCTTTTCCGACGGCGTATTCCATGGACAGGTGGAAGCGTTTGAGCACCTTTTCGTCGGGCTTAATTCCCAGTCGGCGCATTTCCGCCAGCGCCCATTTCCATACGTGATACTCTTCTTCGCATCGCTGTTTGTAATGGTCGAACCCAATGACGTGGTGGCCGACCTCGTGCAGGAAGATGCCCAGGCTTAGCACGGTTTTTGGGAACGGCGCTTCGACCCAGCGGATGACGCGGCCGTCTTCGTACCGCACCTGCCAGGCGCAGCCGCTCATGTTGCGCCGCCACTTGCGGACTCGCACGGCGTGCCGGGCCTTGACCTGTTTTACGATCAATTTGTAGTCGGACATGGGCACTTCTGATATCGACTCGTAAACCGAACCGGATCAATTTCGGCTGCTCGGCCGGACGGGGCTGAGCCCAGGACCGGTAATAACCGCGTCCGCTGCAATCCCCTTGCCGCGGGCGTCAACCATTGGTGCCCGATCGCTGCTACACTTGCCGATGATGTCACCCGCGCCGCAGATTGTTCCGCCGCTCGCCGCGATGCCATCGGCGTGGACCTCCACGCTGATTTTGCTGACGCTCATCATCATCTTTGCGGCGTCCGTGGCAATGTTCTGGCTGCTCATCGAGCGCTGGACCTCGCGCCGTTATTGGACCGCGCTGGCGGACTGGGGCAAAGGGCAGGGCTTTCGGATCAAGTCCGATGAGGACGGCCCGCCGCCCGCTCCGTTCGACGTAATCACGCCGCCGCCGCGTGTGCAGGTGTGCCTCGCCAATAGCGTCACGACTTTGGCGCAGTTAGAAAGCGCCGCTCATCCGCCGACGCAGCAGAGCGATGATCCGCTTCATGCTCCGCCCGCCGATGCGGCCGGTGCGGGCGCATGGAACGTGCTGGTGCGCGAGATCGAGACCACCTGGCCCCCCACCGGCCTGCGACCGGCCCCGGCGCGTGAGAGCATGCTCGACCTTTTCTCGCTGACAAGTTTTCCGCTGCTGGGGAGCACGGAACGTTTCGTGGTATACGGGACGGAATCGACCGCAGCGGTCGCCCTCTCGCGCTCCGCCGCCCGCGGGTTGCTTCCGCCTGACATTGGATTGCTACTCGTCGGGCGAAAACTGATTTTGGAATTTTCGAGCCGCCCGTTCGATTCGATCGAGTTCGAGCGAATGATCGTGCTGGCCAATCAGCTCGTGAATCATATGCCGACGCCGGTTGCGTAGGTGCCCGGGGTCCAGCACTCGGAGGAGTCCTCGAACTTCATAGCCGTCGTAAAGCAGGCAGAATCGAACGCCGAGACGCCGAGGCGCAGAGGTAGGAAAGAGAGCGGAACAGCGATTGATGTTACACCCCGGCGTGATGGCCACTCCGGTCCCCTCTCCCTCGTACTCGGGGGAGAGGGTTAGGGTGAGGGGCGGAACGTCGAGTTATACTTTCATTGCTGACTGCGCGATTTTACGCTCGGCCCCTCACCCCTGCCCTCTCCCCCGGGTACGAGGGAGAGGGAGAGAAGCCTATACCTAATACGCCACCATTCCTCCCTCTGCGTTTTCCTCTGCGCCTCGGCGTCTCTGCGTTCGATTTTCCCCGTTCCGCTTGGCGTCTTGGCGGTTCAACTGTTCCTCTTCAACTCCCCCTTTACCGCGGTCTGCGATTCGCGCGTCCAGACGTGGTCGATCCGCCGATAGCGGGTTACCAGTGACTCCTCAAATTTGCTCCCATTCCACGCGCGCACCGCGACGCTCACCAAGTCCGGGCCGAGCGTGATCCAGTTGTACGCGTTGGGTTCGCCCCGTCGGCGATTGCTCGTGGCGGTGCCGGCCTGGATCGACAAGATCGATCGGCGGGCGGCCTGGTGGTGCGATCGAATGTCGTCGTGATAAGCAAGGTGAAGATGCCCGGCGAGGAGAATGTCCACGCCGCATTCTTCCAGGTGCCGCAGCGCTTCGCCCGCGCCGCGCACAACGTCGCCATGCGGGTCGCGCGGGGGTGGGATGAACGGGTGGTGCGTGACGAGAATCCGCGTCAGCCCCCGCAGCTGCGCGTCCATTTTCTCCCGAACGACCGCCAACTGCTCCCGCGTGATCCATCCGCTTTTTTGCGTGAACGACCGTGCCGTGTTGATTCCCAGCACGAACATCTCTTCGTCCTGGTACGACGGCCACAGATCTTGAGAGATGTACTGACGGTAGCGGTGCAGGGGGAAGAAAAATCGCCGGACCACGTCGTACATCGGGATGTCATGGTTCCCGGGGATGCGGATCTGCGGGGAAGGCAATTTCTGTAAATACGCCGCGGCCTGCGCGTACTGCCCCCGGCGGGCGCGCTGGGTAAAGTCGCCGCTGGCTACCAATAGTGATGGCTCCCGCCCGTGCAGGTCTTGCAGCAGCCCTTCCGCGACTGGCGCGTCGAGCCGCCCGAAGTGCAGATCGGATATGTGGGCAATTGTCCGCATACGCGTGGGGAAAATAGGGGGTTATCAGATGGCAGTCCAGACGACACCCCGCGAAATCGTTCGTTGCGGCTCCGAAACTTGTTGCCCGAACATGGGACAACGAGTATAGTGATTTTGCTCATCTCGTTGGTTGTTGCGATGCGCAGGACGAGGGTTCCGCCGCATCGGTGGGGGTGGTTTGAAAGTCACGTCAGGAAAGAGGTGTAAACTTGCGCAACGCCACCCCTTCTCGCAGACGCGACGGGTTTACGCTCGTGGAACTGCTGGTTGTCATTGGCATTATCGCGGCGCTGATCGCGATCCTGCTCCCCGCGCTTCAGGGGGCGCGCAAACAGGCGCAGCGCGTGAAATGCGAGAGCAACCAACGCAACATACTCCTCGCCGTCATGATGTACGTCGGCGAAAACAAAAACTATCTTCCATACCCCAATTGGGCAGGGAGCGCAACGGACACCAGCACCTACCGGTATGGCTGGCTGTTCTCCAGCCCCTGCACGTCGAATACGCCCAAGCCGACCGAGATGGAAAGTGGTGTCCTCTACCCCTACCTCAAGAACCACGATGTCTATCATTGCCCCTTGTACGACCCGGCTTTTTCATTCGGCACCGAGTCAATCACAAGTTTCCTCATGAACGGTTCGGTTGCGGCTTCGGTGCGATCGGAAACCCAAACAACGGCCCCAGTTTTAAGATCGGCAGGTTTTCGCCAAACGACATCATTTTCTGGGAAGCGGAGGAATACGGAACCACTGGAGCCGTCTGGAACGACGGCAGCAGCTTCCCCAGCGAGGAAGGCCTGACGACAAGGCACCAAAAAGGGGCCGGCGTCAGTTGCATGGACGGGCACGTGGAATGGATGCTTTTCAACGATTTCACGAACGAGCAAAACGCCCCCGGTCGCAGCAGACTTTGGTGCAATCCCAATAGCAGTAATGGCCACTAAGGGCCGACGGACAATGCCTGATCGATGGAATGTGTAGGTAATGACGGCAGAAGGAATTTACCCCTGATTCCCCGCCTTATCCGTTTGTCGTTGCGTGAAACCCGTCGCCCGGTATCCGACCGCGTTCACCACTTCCATGAGCTGCGCAACGCGCAGCGCGTCGCGGTCGTAGAGCACCGACGCTTGGCCGCTATTGAAGTCGACCTCCACCTCATGCACGCCCGGCTGCTGTGAGAGAGCTTTCTGGATTGTCTGCTCACACCTGTGGCAATGCATTCCCTCGATTTTTATCAGCGCCAGTTGGTCGCGCCCTACATCCGTCGACATTGCGGAAACCTCCGTCTCCACTCCCCTTTAGTACAATAATAGGCCAAACTGCATGCCACAACAATCAAAGTGGCGCGCTGCAACCTCGTGGGCCACCTTGACGCCGTGAGGGCGACAGCCCCGTCAGATTCGCCGCGTGTCGAGCCGAGCCTTCGAAAGCGATAACGCGAATATTCAACGATTTTCGCTGATCCGATGCATTGGCCCGCAACTGGCACGGGTATTGGTATACGCTCCGTGTCTGCTGAAGGATCGCTCGGATGGATGAGTGACGTACAGACGAGCGGCCCGATGAAATCGCCCGCAATTTCCGGCCCACCCACACCTGTGGAACCCCCGGGCCGGAACCCCATAGCCCGCACCCGGCATCACCCGATGCCGGGTGTTTTTTTATCCGTGGGGCGCTGTCGTTGCCCATTCGATCAAACTCCAAAATAGGGCAATTATGGGCAATGATGGGACATCATTAGCAGGTTAACCATATCGTCGTTCTGCTGTAAACGTCGTGCAAAAGATAGCTTACGGATATTTTTGACAGGGTCCCGGCGGTGCCATTTATGTGGAAATTTTAAGCAATGGAATGATAAATTCCTCTATTCTTGCCCCTGAATTGCCGGTATTTTGCCCCGCATGGGCAATGGATAGCCGCCGCTCAGGTAGTTCCCGGCCCGCCGTGCTCCGCGGCGTCGGCGACGTCGGGCTCGCCGCGCAGGCCGACGTCCGTCCCCTCCTCGATCGCCCCGGTCTGCCCAGGGAGCTTGCGCGCCAGTTCCTTGCCCGGGTCGGTTTCGACCGACCCGCGGCCCTTGTCGGGCAGATCGGCCGGGGCAATTCCCTCGATCGAACGCGGCCCCACCTTCGCGTAATCCCGGGGCACCCCCGGATTCTGCTCGACGTTCGACGCCTTCGCGGCTTCCATCTTCTTTTCTTCCCGCGATTTCCCAGACGGACGGTGCGGCTTCTTGGACATGTCCATATCTCCTGTTCAGTTTTTCAACCCCGTATTGCTGAACTTCGTCGTGCATCCCACACTGCGGACGCGACGCTTGTTGCCCAACCGAATGCAACGACGATGCCCACGGGATCAGTTAATGCCGTCCAAGAAGTGCAATTGATGTTAGTGAGGTTCCTCCTGATGGGGCAGACATTCTTGTCTGTATCCGAGGTGGGGCGGACATTCTTGTCTGTCTGTGAGGTGGGGCAGACATTCTTGTCTGTCCTCCAAAGTGGGGCGGACATTC
>JAQGHP010000564.1 GCA_028288775.1 Phycisphaerales bacterium
ATCACCGACATTGAGGCCGACGCCGCCCCGGCGGGCCTCAACGAGGAGATCATCCGTTTCATCTCGCTCAAGAAGGGCGAGCCGGACTGGATGCTTCAATGGCGGCTGAAGGCGTACCGCCATTGGCTGACGATGGAAGAGCCGCACTGGGCGATGGTGCACCATCCGCCGATCGACTACCAGAACACCGTCTACTACTCCGCGCCCAAGGCCTCCAAGAAGAGCATGGACGAGGTCGATCCCGAGCTGCTGAAAACCTACGAAAAACTGGGCCTTCCGCTCGCGGAACGGGCGGCCCTGGCGGGAGTCGCCGTGGATGCAGTATTCGACAGCGTGTCCGTCACGACGACGTTTAAGAAAGCACTTGCCGAAAAGGGAATCATCTTCTGCTCCTTCGGCGAAGCCGTGCGCGAGCACCCGGAGCTGGTGAAGAAATACGTCGGCTCGGTCGTCCCCTATTCCGACAACTACTACGCCACGCTCAACAGCGCCGTCTTCACGGACGGCTCGTTCGTCTACATTCCCAAGGGTGTGAAGTGCCCGATGGAGCTGAGCACGTATTTCCGCATCAATGCGAAAAATACGGGTCAGTTCGAACGGACGCTGATCATCGCCGATGAAGGCGCGTCCGTCAGTTACCTGGAAGGGTGTACCGCCCCGATGCGGGATGAGAACCAGTTGCACGCAGCCGTGGTGGAGCTTGTTGCACTCGACAACGCGAGCATCAAATACTCGACCGTGCAGAACTGGTACCCGGGCGACAAGGAAGGCAAAGGCGGCATCTACAACTTCGTGACCAAGCGCGGTGCCTGTCGCGGCGTAAACTCGAAGATCTCCTGGACCCAAGTCGAGACCGGCTCGTCCATCACCTGGAAATACCCGAGCTGCATCCTGCAAGGCGAGGGCTCGGTCGGCGAGTTCTACTCCGTCGCCCTGACCAACAACCGCCAGCAGGCCGATACCGGCACGAAGATGATCCACATCGGGAAGAACACCCGGAGCACGATCGTCTCGAAGGGCATTTCGGCCGGCCGCGGGCAGAACACGTATCGCGGGCTGGTGAAGATCCTTAAAGGGGCGACGAACTCCCGCAACTATACGCAATGCGATTCGATGCTGCTGGGCGACCGGTGCGGCGCGCATACGAGCCCGTACATCGACGTGCGCAACACCAGCAGCCGCGTCGAGCACGAGGCGTCCACCAGCAAGATCGGCGAAGACCAGCTCTTCTATTGCAAGACCCGCGGCATCGCGCTGGAAGACGCGGTGAGCATGATCGTGAACGGCTTCTGCAAGGAAGTGTTTAACGAGCTGCCGATGGAATTCGCGGTGGAGGCGCGCAAGCTGCTGGGGGTGAGTTTGGAAGGTTCGGTGGGATAACCGCCGATGCCGAAGAAAATACGCGAATTGAAGTCGAAGTTATCCAAGGCAGGATTTCGATGGCGCACGGGAAAAGGAAGCCACACAATCTGGGAGCATCCACTGGCGGACAAGTCCGTGACGCTGTCCGGAAACGACGGCCGGGACGCGCGGGCGTACCAGGAGCGAGAGGTAACCGAGCAACTGGAAGTCGTAAGAAGACGCCGGCGGTAAGCAGCCGCTACAGCATGCTGATCCGCTGGTCGGATGAAGATGGCGTTTACATCGTGACGCTTCCTGAGTTCGAAAACGCCAAGACGCATGGGAACACATATGAGTCGGCGGCCCGTCAGGGCCACGAGCTAATTGAATCGTTTGTGATGTGGTATCAACAGGACGGGCAGACGCTTCCAGCGCCCTTCGTATTTGAGTATCCGGGCGAGGATTTCACCATAGCGGGACGGAGCCCGACGGGAGTGACTTTGGAGACGAGTGTTGGATAAGAAGACTAGTATGGCATTACTTGAAATCAAAAACCTCCACGCCCGCGTCGCCGCCCCCGGGGGCCGGGACATTCTCAAGGGCGTCAATCTCACTATCAACGCCGGCGAAGTGCATGCGATCATGGGGAAGAACGGCTCGGGCAAGAGCACGCTCGCCCAGGTGCTCGCCGGCCGCGAGGCGTACGAAGTGACCGAAGGAGAGGTCCTCTACAAGGGCCAGAACCTGCTCGAACTTTCCGCCGAGGAGCGGGCGCGGGAAGGTGTGTTCCTCGCGTTCCAGTACCCGGTCGAAATCCCCGGCGTCAGCACGAGCTACTTTCTCAAGGCGGCGGTGAACGCCGTCCGCAAGCACCGCGGCGAAAAGGAACTCGACGCCGCGGCGTTCCTCAAGCTCGTGAAAGACAAGATGAAGCTGCTGAAAATGGAACCCAGCTTCATGAACCGCGCGATCAACGAAGGCTTTTCCGGCGGCGAAAAGAAGCGCAACGAAATTTTCCAGATGGCCGTCATGAACCCGGCGTTGGCGCTGATGGACGAAACCGATTCGGGCCTCGACGTGGACGCGCTCAAGACCGTCGCCGAGGGCGCCGCCTCGCTCCGCCGACCCGACAACGCCATCCTCGTCGTCACCCACTACGAACGCCTGCTCCAGTACATCGTGCCCGACGTCGTCCACGTCATGATGAACGGCCGGCTCGTCATGAACGGCGGCAAGGACCTTGCCATCAAGGTTGATACGCAGGGTTACGACTGGGTCGAGAAGGAAGTCGGACAGTTGGTGTAAAGGGAAACGTGATGACTCAGGTTGCAGACAAAACCACCCATCTGTCGAACTTCACGCAGTTCCGTGAAGTGCCCGGCGGCTCTCCCTCGTGGCTCGAAGCCCGCCGTAAGGCGGGGATCGACCGCTTCGATTTCATCGGCTTCCCCACCACGCGTGAAGAGGAATGGCGTCACACGAACGTGGCCCCGATCGCGAAGACGGCGTTCAAGCTAGCCTCGCGCGACTCCGCCGCCCTCGCATCGGAGACCGCGGCCCGTTTCGGCTTCGGCAACGATGCCGCGGTCGAGCTGGTTTTCGTCAACGGGCACTATGCCCCGCACCTCTCCCGGCCCGCCAAGCTCCCTCGGGGCGTGCGGGCCATCAGCCTCGCCGACGCCCTCGAAAGCGATGACGCAGCCCTCGAACCGCATCTCGCCCGGTACGCGGACGTGGTGAAAAATCCGTTCGTTGCGCTCAACGCGGGGTTCATCCGCGACGGCGCGTTCGTACACTTGCCGCGGGGAGCGACGGTCGAAAAGCCCATTCACCTGCTGTTCGTTTCAACACCCTCGCGCGAGCCCGCGGTCGCACACCCGCGCGTGCTGGTGGTGGCGGAGGAAGGGGCGCAGGCCACGGTGGTCGAGAGCTACGTGGGCGGCGGAAAGGGCGTGTATTTCACCAACGCCGTCACTGAAATCGTCGCCGCCCCGGGCGCGCGGATCGATCACTGTAAATTGCAGCAGGAAAACCTCGAAGCCTTCCACGTCGCGACGATGCAGGTGCAGCTCGGCCGCGATTCGCACTTCGTGTCGCACTCCGCGTCCATCGGCTCACGACTCACCCGCAACGACCTGAACGTCGTCATGGCCGGCGAGCACGCGGACGCGACCGTCAACGGCTTGGTCCTCGCCACCGGCGAGCAGCACATCGACAACCATACCCTGCTCGACCACGCCCAGCCAAACTGCCCCAGCCACGAGCTGTACAAGCACGTGCTGGGCGCAAAATCCGTCGGGGTGTTCAAGGGGCGCATCCTGGTCCGCCAGGCGGCACAGAAGACCGATTCCAAGCAGACGAGCAAAGCCCTGCTGCTCAGCGACGACGCGACGATGCACTCGATGCCGGCGTTGGAGATTTACGCCGACGACGTGAAATGCACCCACGGCTCATCCCTTGGACCGGTCGACGAAGAGCAGGTGTTCTACCTGCGCACCCGCGGCGTCGGCTTGGAAGCGGCCAGGCACCTGATGACCTACGCGTTCGCGGCCGACATCACCCGCCGAATCCGTGTCGAGCCCGTCCGCCGGCGTTTGGAAGAATACATGGCCGCCCAGCACGGGCTGCCCATTGACCTCCGCATCACCGACCTGGGTGCGCACGACGAGGCAGTCAGGCAACTATAAGCGGTGCGGGGTTGGTCCCGCCAAGTGGTATACCCAACCTAACAGCTCCATTGCTTGTCAGAGCCGGTGCGTGCCGCCCCGGTCGGGGTCGATGGCCCGAAACGGAGCAACGCTGCGGGCGGGCACGGCCCGACCCCGAAACTACTGGCAAAAATTAGAGCAGTCGGGAACGATCAGTGCCCGGCGCAACTGGACATTGGCAGCGCGGGGGTCGCTAAAAATCGCCCTACGTCCGGGAATAACTTGCACGCCGTTTGCGTATCGTTGTAGTAGATACGGAACTGTTGTTGCGAGGGCCAAAGCCATGGCTGAGAAACAAGGCACCACGAAGCAAAGCCCGACGAAAAAACCCACCCCCAAAAGCAGCCAAAAGGAGAAGCCCAATCAGCTTCCCCCGTACAACGTCGTTCTCATGAACGACGACGATCACACCTACGATTACGTCATTCAAATGCTGCGGTCGGTCTTCGGCTACCCCGACGAACGGGGCTATCAACTGGCCAAAGTGGTTGACGAGGCCGGTAGGGCGATCGTGCTGACCACCCATAAGGAACTCGCCGAGCTCAAGCGCGAGCAGATCCAAAGCTTCGGCACCGACCACCGCATCACCGCCTGCAAGGGCTCCATGTCGGCGATCATCGAACCGGCGTGAATAAAGCGGGCTCAGCACTTTCCCATCAGGTAGTTGCACATTCCGTAGACCATCACCATCTGCCCGATCGCGCTGAGGCCTCGCGCGATCCGGCCTAGCCTTCTTCGCCAACGCGCGCTTTTCCGCATTTGGGGCGGCGGCATAGGCACGGAGGCCAGCAGCCCGCGGCCCACCTGCAGGGACAGATCGACCGGCACGGTGCGCGAGCGCCGCGGATGCCGCGAGCCCAGGATCATTGGCCGGGGCGGCGGGCGAACGGGCGAGGGACGCGAAGCGTTCATGTAAATCGAATCCCACGAGCTCGACGCGATGTCCGACAGCATCGCATAAAGGTCTTCCCGCTCGTACGCATCAGGCTCGGGAGGACTGGGCTGCGGGTTGGGGAAACGAGAGCCCAGGCCAAGCGCGGGCATTTCCGCCGACCGATTTTTCGCGTCGAGCCGGGCTTGGGCATAGTCAAACCCACTGATGGTCCCGGCCAGCGCCTCCCAAGGGTCCGCAGGCCGTCGGCTTGATGAAAGCGTGCGGGAACTTCCCCCCGCGGCGGGAACGAAAGCACCCGACCGAAACGTCGCGGTGGTCTTGCCGATGCGAATCACGTCCCCGTCATGCAGCGTGTGGCGCGTGATCGGCTGCGACCCGACACGCGTGCCGTTCTTGCTCTGCAGGTCGATGAGAGCCCAGCCGTCGCCTTCGGGCTCGATCCGGCTATGTTGGCGGGAAAGCAGAATGTCGCGCACGGAAATGTCGCACTCGGGGGAGCGGCCCACGACCACGGGACCGCTCAGCGGCCGACGGCCGAATTCCTTCCCTTTCGTCGTGAAAATCAAATAGGCGGCCATATCGGCCGGGGGAATCAAACCCGCCGGTTTTCCCAATATCGAACCGCCGGCCCACCCGCCGATAATTTTCGCGCAAACAGCCATGCCGCAACCCTCGTCGCGGCTGCGCATGCGCACAGGTATGAACCTCCCGCGCGCCTGCCTTTTCGTTCTCCCATTTCTGGTTCTCGTAAGCGCCGCCCCTGTTCCGCCATCCACGATGGCCGACAAAACCAGTGCATTGCAGGAGCAGTGGAAGGACCGGCTCGCGGAGGAAAAGTTGCGTGCGATCGCAGCACCGCCTTTCGTGATCGCGGGGAACGGGACCGCCGATCAGCTCGCGGCCTACCGCGATGGGACCATCCTGGCCGCCATGCACTCGCTCGAGGCCACCTATTTCGACACGCCGCCCGCGGAGCCGATCATCATTTTCCTCTTCGAATCCGAAGGCCCGTACAAGCGCCTCGCGAGAAAATGGTTCGACGACAAGGACGTCCCGCACTACGGCTTCTACCGCCCCCGCGATCGGGTCATGTTCATGAACGTCGGCACCGGCACCGGCACGCTGGTCCACGAACTCACCCACGCCCTCATCGCCCCCGATTTCCCCAACGTCCCGAGCTGGTTTAACGAAGGTCTGGCAAGCCTCTACGAGCAATCTTCGCTCGGGAAAGACACCATCACCGGCCACGAAAACTGGCGCCTGCCCGCACTGCAAAAAGCCATCAAGGCCCAAACCCTGCGGCCATTGGCCGAGCTGATCGAAGACCCGGAGTTCTACCGCAACGATCTCGTGGGCTTAAATTACGCCGAGGCGCGCTACCTCATGTTCTATCTGCAGGAGAAAGGGCTGCTCGTCCGCTACTACAAAGAGTTCCGCGATGGCGCGAAGGACGACCCGACCGGGCTGAAGACGTTACAGAAAATCGTTGCGCCCAAGGACAAGGACCTGAGCGCCTTCGAAACGGACTGGCGGAAATGGGTGCTGACGCTGCGGGTTGGGTGACACTCTCCCGTGGCATGGGCGGCCCGCCCATGGTCGCGATACCCTGCGGCTTTCGGCCGGTACTCCGGTCGAAGAAAGCAACATGTGGCATAACGGCCCCCGGGCTGTGATTTCATGTGGCACAGCCGCCCTCGGCTGTGATTCCGCTGCAGGCGGAAGAAGAAAACACAGCAGGGGCGGCTGTGCCACACGGCGACAGGGGTTCGGCACTTTCCCCAAGACACGAAAATGTTCGGCGAAGCCGAACCTACGATGCCACCAATCCTGAGACTAAAGCCGCTACGGACTCTCGCGCCCGGGCCACATAATTCATCCCCATTCCCAATCGCATTGCCGTCGTAAGGGATGGATTTTCCCTGCATTTTGACCGATGATCGCTAGCCTTATCGGACCGCCGACGTTTCGTCGCGATGATCCCGGCGCGCTCGCGGAATAATGGCGCAACCAACGCCTCCGCCGTGCCGATAATCCCGGAAACACGTGCCGCCATTTCCTTCGCAAGGCGGCCGACATTCGTAACAAGAGGACCGTAGCATGAAGGGCGTTATTCTTGCCGGGGGCACCGGCAGCAGGCTTTTCCCCGTCACCAAGGTCACCAACAAGCACCTGCTCCCGGTCTACGACAAGCCGATGATCTATTACCCGCTCGAGTGCATGGCCAAGGCCGGCATCGACGAGGTCCTACTCGTCACGGGCGGCAACAATGCGGGAGACTTCATCCGCCTGCTGGGCAATGGTCGCGAGTTCGGGCTCAAGGAACTCAACTACACCTACCAGGACGGGGCCGGCGGCATCGCCCAGGCGCTGGGCCTCGCCGAGCACTTCGCCGACGGCGAATCCATCTGCCTGATCCTCGGCGACAACATCCTCGAATATTCCATCCGCGACGCCTGCAAAAAATTCCGCCACCAGGGCCTGGGCGCCAAGATCCTTCTCTCACAGGTCGAAAACCCCAAAGCCTACGGCGTGGCCGAGATGGACGGCGAGCGCGTGGTCAAAATCATCGAGAAGCCCAAGGAACCCAAGAGCGACTGGGCAGTGATCGGCATTTACTTCTACGACAAAAACGTCTTCAACATCGTCAAGACCTTGAAACCTTCGGCCCGCAACGAGCTGGAAATCACGGACGTCAACAACGCCTACATCGAGCGCGGGGAGATGACCGCCGACAAGGTCCACGGCTTCTGGGCGGACGCGGGCGAGAACATCGATTTCTATTTGAAGGCGTGTAATACCGTCTCGAAGAACGGGGCCAACAAAGAAGCGCCCGCGGCGAAATGAATAAAAAGCCCGAATGTCGAATTTCCGAAATCCGAATCAAATCCCAAGCCCGAATGACGAAATCCGAAGAAAGAGTTGACCAGCCGATCTTCGGCTTTCGGGCTTCGGAATTGGGACTTCGGACTTGATTCGGATTTCGGGGATTCGGAATTCGGATTTTTCGCGTGCCACAATCGTCAAAGAGTCCGCTCATGCCAACACTTCTCGTCACCGGCGCGGCCGGGTTTATTGGATCGAATTTCGTGCGGATGCTCATCGGGCGTTGCGAGCCCGTGAAGCTCGTCGCGTTCGACAAACTCACCTATGCCGGCAATCTCGCGAACTTGAAGGATCTGCTCGAATCAGCCGGGAAAGACCGTCTGGTTTTTGTGAAGGGCGACATTTGCGATGCGGATGCCGTGTCGCGCGTCTTCGATGAGCACAAGGTCACGCAGGTGATCCACTTCGCCGCGGAGAGCCACGTCGACCGCAGCATCCTCGGGTCGGGGCCGTTCATTCAGACCAACGTAGTTGGGACGCAGGTCCTGTTGGATGTGGCGAAGGCCAAGGGCGTCGAGCGATTTCTTCAGGTGGGGACGGACGAAGTCTACGGGACGCTGCCGGAGGACAAGCCGGAGGAGAAGTTCACGGAGCAAACCCCGCTAGCGCCCAACAGCCCCTACTCCGCCAGCAAAGCCGCGGCGGACTGTCTCGTCCGCTCCTACTTCCACACCTTCCATCTGCCGGTGCTTATCACCCGCTGCTCCAACAACTACGGCCCGTACCACTTCCCCGAAAAGCTCATCCCACTATTCGTCACCAACCTGATGGAGGGCAAAAAAGTCCCTCTCTACGGCGACGGCCTCAACGTCCGCGACTGGCTCTACGTTGAAGACCATTGCGAGGCCCTCTGGGCCGTGCTCAACAAAGGCACCCCCGGCGAGGTCTACAACATCGGCGGCAACAACGAGATCACCAACCGCAAGATCACGGAAGTGATCCTGACAGAGATGGGCGCGGATTGGGACAAAAGCGTACAGTACGTGAAAGACCGCCCGGGCCACGATCGCCGATACGCGATTGACGCGGCCAAGATCAAGCGAGAGCTAGGCTGGGAGCCTAAACGCCGCTTCGAAGAGGCGATCAAAACGACCATCCAATGGTACCGCGACCACGAACACTGGTGGCGGGCCATCAAGAGCGGCGAATACCTCAAATACTACGAAACGCAGTACGCGGGGCGATGATGCCCATGATTCCCCCCGACACCATCCGAATCACCCCCGCGACCCGTGCGGATGTCCCGCTAATCCTCGACCTTATCCGCGGTCTCGCGGACTATGAAAAGCTCTCGCACGAAGTGGTCGCCACCGAAGATCTCTTGCTGCAGCACCTCTTTGGCCCCCGTCCTGCCGCCGAAGTGTTGCTCGCTTATCGGGGCGATCATGCGGTCGGATTCGCTCTCTATTTCCAGAGTTTCTCCACCTTCCTTGGCCGGCCGGGCATCTATCTGGAAGACGTCTACGTGCGCCCGGAGGTCCGCGGCAAAGGCGTCGGCAAGGCGCTGCTGCGTGAAGTGGCGCGGGTCGCCATGGCGCGCGCCTGCGGCCGGCTGGAGTGGTCCGTGCTCGACTGGAATGAGCCCGCCCTTCGTTTCTATAAGAGCCTGGGCGCGAAGCCGATGGACGAATGGACCGTGCATCGCGTGACGGGCGACGCCCTGCGAAAGTTGGCGGGACTTTGAGCCCCACCCATGAGCCGCCCGTCCCGCGGCCGCCGGCGACCCGGTTTCAGGGGAGCAAGCTCAAATTGCTCGATTGGCTCTGGGAGCATTTGCAGCCGCTCCCGTTTCATACGGTCCTCGATGCCTTCGGCGGCAGCGCTAGCGTTTCCCACTTCCTCAAGGGCCGGGACAAATCCGTCACGTGCAATGACCTGTTGACGTCGAGCTATCTCTGCGGGCTCGCCCTCGTGGAGAACGATCGCGCGAGGCTGTCGGAGGAGGAAGCGAGGTCCCTGACCCGCCGCCGGCCCGACATCCGCTACGACGATCTGATCGCGCGCACCTTCTCCGGCATCTATTTCACGGACGAAGAAAACACCTGGCTGGACGTGGTTGTGCAAAACATTCACGCGCTCGCGTGCCCATACCGGCGGGCGATCGCATGGTACGCGCTGTTCCAATCCGCCATGGCCAAGCGGCCCTACAACTTGTTCCACCGCAGGAATCTTTACATGCGGCTGGCGCCGGTCACGCGCACGTTTGGAAACAAGGCAACATGGGACAAGC
>JAQGHP010000697.1 GCA_028288775.1 Phycisphaerales bacterium
CGATTGCGGCTGCGGCTGGAGCGTGTGTTATGAATGAGGAATCGTTTGATGACGTGTCACGGGGCGAACTCGCAGGCTTCGAGCCCGCCGAGGAATTGCTGCGCCGATTGCCTTTGCGCCGCCCTTCCGATGCGCTCGACGCGCGGGTGCTGCCGCTGCTTGAACGCATGCGGCCCGGCGGAAGAGTGCGGGCGTTTGTGATGGGGCTGGCCGCGGCGGCAGCGCTAGCGGCGGGCGTCGCGCCGGTCATTATTCAACGGCATCATCCGACCGCCCCATCGCCCGCCGTTCATTTTCTGCCGCCGACGGTGCCCGGTGTGTCCCAGGCGAAGGCCCCTACCGCCGCCCCGCGCCGCCTTGCGCTCAACGCGCCCTTCGCATGGGAGCAGACGATCACGCGCGTGGCCGACGGGGGCGTCGTAAGCCGCGGCGGCGGCCTGCCCGCGCAATACTACCGCCGGCAATCGGTCCGGCAGGTCGTGCTGTTTGACCCCAAACACGGCACGCGCGTCGCCGTCACGATCCCGACCGATGAAGTCGTCCTTCGACCGATTCATCCGTTTTAGTCTTTCAGGAGTTGGTTATGAATTTCCCCCTTCGCAATGCGATGTTAGCGCTTTCGACGATGGTCGTGTTGTGCTTCGCCCCGGCGTCGTCCAAGGCGCAGGATGCAGAGCCCGCGCCGGACAAGCAGCAGTACATCCGCCGCCTCACGCTCGATTTGACAGGCGTGCCCCCGACCGAGCAGGAAGTCCGGACGTTCGTCGAGGACCGCTCGCCAGACTGCTACAAGAACCTGGTGAAGCGGCTGAACGCCTCGCGGACCGATGCTCTCGTGCTCCAAAAACTGGACAAGGTCGCGGTGGACAATCCTTCCGGCATGCGCTTGGACGTCATCCTGCTCAAGCGGATTTCCACCTCCTATCTGGGCGCAGGTGTCGAAGTGCCTACCGCAACGGTCCGCGCCCAGCTTCGTCTTCCCGAAGGCGCCGGCCTCGTGGTCAATTACGTCGATGCCGAAGGCCCGTCCAAGGGGCTGGTGCAGGAGCACGACGTGCTGCAGAAGCTGGACGAGCAGATCCTTGTTAACGGCGAGCAGCTCGTGACACTCGTCCGCATGCACAAGCCGGGGGAAACGATCGCGCTGACGCTGATCCGCGAGGCCAAGCCCATCGTCGTCCCGATCAAATTGGGCGAAAAACAGATCGATGCGGTTGGGAACGCGGGCGACGCGAACACGACGTATTCCGGCGGCCTGATCCAGGCCGGAAATTTTTTGAGCGGCGCCAATGGGAATATCACGTGGGCCGATACCGTTCTTGACGCGGCACACGGAAACGGCGCGAACCCCGGCGACGGTTCGAGCATGGCGCGGGCGCTTTTCGCGATGGGAAATGCCGGGAACCCGGGGGCGGCTTACCAGCACGTCGCGGCGACCTATCAGCCGCTCGTCGTCGCACAGCAGAACGGGCCGCTGACGTTCGATGATGGGAAGACGCTGGTGCTCTACTACCTGTCCCCCGCGGGCAAGCCGCAGATGATCACCGTGCTCGACCGCGCAAGCGGGAAGGTTCTGTTCTCGGGGCCGACGGGTAGCGAGGAGCAATGGAAGGCCGTGCCGGAAGACGTTCGTCAAAAGATTGCTTCGTGGCGCGACATGCTCAGGCAGGTTAATGGCACGCCCGACCCGGCGACACAGCCGGCCGAAAAGTGAGGGAGGAAAGTCGCAAAAAAGCAAGCGAAATCAGGCCGAATTTCGGGCCAGAGATCACCCGCCGGCGTACCATTTATTGATTGCCTCGGAAGGCGAAAGACGATACTATTCCGCAGGTACGGTTGTTCTGTGGTACGCGTGATTTGAGGGCACTATTTGGTTAGACCTATAATCAACCCCGGCGATAGCCGCCGGCCTGACGCATGCCCGCAGAGTCTGTGAAACGGAGTCCGTTTGATCCGTATCATGGGCCAAAGACGGGAAGCGGATGTCCGGACTGAAACAGGAGAACCCTCCTGATTCGGCTCATCACCACCTTGTCTATAAGGGTTTGATCAAACCGCTCTCACACGGCACTCACGGATCACCGTATTTTTTGTGGAAGTAGGCAGTAGGCAGAGGGAAGTAGGCAGAATACAAGCGAAGAGAGGATTGAAGAGAGATCACGATGGCTACGATGCCATCTGATGACCTCTCTTCAATCCTCTCTTTTTTTCTGAGCCTTGTCCGGCTGCCTCAACTTGCTGCCCTCTGCCTACTGCCTACTGCCTACTCTTCCCAATCAATACGGCGAGTCTCCCCCGTTCTTCCACCAGTCGGCCGGGTCGCGGCGGGGGCCGGTGTTGGGGTCTTGGGTCGTATCATCGCCCTGTGAAAAGTGGGGATCATCCTCCTGCGGGCGGGAATCGCGTACGACCGATGCGAGCGCGACTGCGAAAATCGGGCTGATCGCCTTCAACAACGCCTCGTCGTCGGCGCTGAACGCGCTGCGCTGGTCGCGGAAGAACAGGATCGCGGCGAGCGATTCGCCCAAGTACGTGCAGTTCACGCCGAGCACGTCCTGCGTTTTGAGCGTCGTCAATTCCGCCGGGGTGAACTGGCCCTGGAAATTCTTGGCCGGCTGGTGCAGCAAGCCCTCCCGGGAGGTCGGGGGCAGGAGCACGCGCTTGAGCGCATCGGTCACGGGCGCGTCCCCGGCGATCGTGTACTTCATGTACGCGCCGAGTTGGAATTCCCCGTCCTCCCCCGTCAGATATACGGCGACGTTGGCATAGCCGAGTTGCCGCAGCAACCAGTCCATCGCGTGGCAGAGGAGCTGCTCCAGGTCTTTTGAATTTTCGATGAACTTGCGGAAGCCTTCCTGGGTGCGGACGCCGTCAAGCTGCTTGGAGAGGTCGCCGTAGGCGACGATCAGGTCGTTGCACAGCAGGTCAACCTTGCGGCTGATGGTGCGGCGCGACTCGTTGAGACGCTTGACGGCGACCTTGAGGCGCTCGAACCGCCGCTGCTGCTTGTCGAGCTTCGCCTGATGATCGAGGGCGCTGCGGGCACGGCTCAGAAGCTGCTCGTGCGTGAAGGGCTTGGGCACGAAATCGAGCGCGCCTTCCCGCATCGCGTGGATCGCGCGGTCGAGGCTGGGCGCGCCGGTGATGACGATCGCGCTGGCGGTGGGCTGGAGACGCTGCAGGAGCGGGAGCAGCGAGGTGCCGTCGCCGTCGGGAAGGTTCACGTCCGTAATGAGCAACTGGATGGTGCTCGTGGTCAAAACCTTGCGCGCCTCGGCAACGGTGGAGGCCGTCAACACGCGGCACTCGACGCCTTCGCCGACCACCTCTTCGATCAGCTCGCGGAGTGCCGGCTCGTCATCGACGATCAGCACGCGCGGGGGCGGGGCGGTTTTGGAAACGGGCGGTTTGGCGGCGGGAAGCATAGTCCATTCCTTTTCAAATGTGGCACAGCCGCCCTCGGCTGTGTCTTCGTCTTCCCATGTGGCACAGCCGCCGTCGGCTGCGTCTTCGTCTTCTCATGAAATCACAGCCGGGGCGGCTGTGCCACACGATGGTGGGCGAGTACACCCACCCTACGAGTTCACACAGCACTCGACTGTTACGCATCACTCATCACTTAACACTCTCTCACATCACGGCTTTCCGAGGCTGAACCGGTGGCTGCACTTCATTGCTGTTTCGGGCGGCGGGCAGCAGCAGGATCGTGCGCGTGCCTTGCCCGGGCTGGCTTTCCAGGCGGATCGATCCGCCGCTGGCTTCGATCCATCGCAGCGCCTTGGCCAGTCCTAATCCGCGCCGGCGGCCGGCGGGCTTGGCGCTGAAGAACGGGTCGAACGCGCGCTTCACTGTGTTCTCGTCCATCCCGCACCCGTTGTCCGTGACCGTCACCGCGACGCGGGATGAGTAGGGGTCGTACCCCGCGTGGATGGCGATCTGGCCGGTCACCGGATCGGTGGCGTGGATCGCGTTCTCCAGCACCTCGGTGACGGCCGCGGAAACCTGGGCCGCGTCAATGAGCACCAGCGGCACGTCGCCCATCGTCACCTCAATGCCCCTATCGGCCGGATCGTTGTCGCTCTTGGCCTCGTGCAGTGCGCGTTCGACAACGTCGGCGACGTCCGCCGGGAGCACGTTCGCCGGCTCGGGTTTGGCGAAGTCCATCAACTCCGTGATGATCGCGCTGAGCCGATGCGCCTGCTCGGAGATGAGGTGCGCGGAGGCCTTGTGCTTGGGGTCGGTAATCTGCTGCGCCAGCAACTGGGAACGGCCGCTGATGACCGCCAGCGGGTTGTTCATCTCATGCGCCGCGCCCGCGGCCATCTCCCCCACCGTGATCATCGTGCGGCTGCGGAGGATCTCATTCTGTGCGTTCTGCAACTGCCGATTGGCCTCGGCCAATTGCTCGGAAAGCGCCCGCGCCTCTTCACGAATTTGTGCCGTGCGCAGGGCCAGGGCCCATCCGCTGGCGATCGTCGCGACTTCCTGCACCTGCGGCGCGAGGCGCTGCGCTTCGCCGGAGGTCGCGCCCCACACGACTCCGCCGATGCACAGGCCATCCGCCTCCAGGCAAACCCAAAAGCGCTTGTCGTGCGGCAGCCGGGGCGAGACCATGCTGATGAACCATTCCAGTTCATCCCCCGCTGTCATCACCGGCCCCTCCCCCGCCCGAGGCCGCGAAGGACGAACCACCTGCCCCGCGTCCGGTGAATCGGACAACTGGCAGGACTGCCCCTCGCGTGCATCGCGATCATCAGGCGCGCCCTCATGCCCACCGGCACCTGGCAACTGGCCAGTGGCAACCGATTTCCGCGGCAAATCGATCAGCGAATTTTCGAAGATCTGCCCATCCCCGTCGCAGAGCAACGCTTCGGCGAACGTCTGTCCGGGCGGCAGTGAGAACGCCGCGACGCAGGAGACGCCCAGCACACCGACGGCGGTTTGCGCCACCGCCTGCAGCACCACCTGCGACGGGACGTCCGGCCGCAATTCGCTTTGGAACCGGCTCAGGGCATCGAAGAACTGCGCCCGCACTTGCAGCCGGCGATTCTTGGAGGCGAGCTGTCCGCTGACGCGCCCCAGTTCCTTGTTGGCCTGCGCGAGGGCCTGCTGATAAAGGTCGTTGGTGCTCGTCTTTCCCAATCCGAGCGAGCGGGCGCGGGGTTCAATGCGATCGACCAATTTCTTGACGGCGTCCTCCGCCTGCGGCTGCGTGAGGCCCACCGCGTCGAGCAGCGCCTGCCGGGGGAGCGTGAAGGCGTAGTTCCCGCTGTACCCCAGGTGCTGCTCGCGGACGATCAGGTCGGCGAGCGTGACGAGGTTGACCATTCGCGGGTTGGTGACGGTCGCGGGCAGGGCTTGCGGGTGCTGGCCGTGAAGCCAGACGACGTCGCGGATGACGGCGGGGAGCTGCCACTTCTCGGCCATGCGCTTGCCGACCACCATGTGATCCAGGCCGATGACCGAGCGCTCGACGTCGGCAATGTTCCCGCGGAGCAGGTCCGCCGCCTCGACGACCCGGCTGAAGCTCTTGGGCAGCGCCGCGTCCAGCGCGACCTTGCCCAGGTCGTGCAATAATCCGCAGACGAATGCTTCGGAAGGAGCGATCTCCGACACGCTTGCCGCCTCGGCAAGCAGTTCGGCGCAGCACGCGACGGCGACGCAATGTTTCCAGAATTCGTCCCGGTCGAACCGCCCCGCCGCCGCCTGTGCGGAGCGTTCGCTGAAGCTCTCGAACACGCTGATGGCGAGCACCGCGCTGCGAACGGCATCGAATCCCAGCAGCACGACCGCGCGCTCGATGGAATTGACTTCGCCGCGAACGCCCAGATCCGAGCGATGAACGAGTTGGAGAATGCGGGCCGTCAGGGCAGGGTCGCTGGAAATGAGTTCGACGACTTGTCGGGCCGAGGAGACGTCGTCGCTGGTCGCTTCCAACACGCGCATCGCCACCGCCGGCAGCGTGGGGAGTTCCTCCAATTGCTGGAGAATCAGATCGACTCTTTTCTCGCGAAGGTCGGACATAGGGATAAGTAGGCAGAAGGGAGCGAGGATTTAGGATTGCGTGGGGATGACCCTTCACGCCGGGTACGAGCGAAGCGAGGCCCCGGATTCTTCAGGACGAGATCGCTCGGGCAAGAATCCGGGGCCTCGCTTCGCTCGTACCCGGCGTGACAAGATATTCCGTTTCGGCACTTCCGCGCTCCACTGCGCTTACTGCCTACTACACCGATAACAGTTGCCCGACTCGCTCAATCAACTTCTCGATATTAAACGGCTTCTTTACGAACTCGTCCGCGCCGCTCTTGAGCAGATCGTTGATCTCGTCCTGGTTCACGACGCCCGAGACGATCACGATCTTCATGTGCTCGAAGTTGGGGTTCTTGCGGATGGTCTGGCAGACGACGTTCCCGTTGATGTCCGGGAGCATGTAGTCGAGGATGACCAGATCGGGCAAGAACTCCTGCGTCAGCACGCCGGCGTCGTAGCCGGTGGCGGCGGTCTTTACCTCAAATCGGCCGTCCCGCTCCAACACGTCCACAAACAGTTCCACAATTTCCGGATCATCGTCCACCACCAGCACCTTGGACTTGCCGGACTCGAGCGCATCGGGCGGAATGTTGTTGTCGCGCATGAAAGCGACGAGCGCCTCGCGGGGGATGCGGCGAAAGCGGCTTCCCGGCACGCGGAAACCCTTGAGCCGGCCGCTGTCGAAGCAGCGAATGATCGTCTGCTGAGACACCTTGCAAATGTCGGCTGCCTCGCCCGTCGTGAAAACCGTCTTCATGGTCGCTCCATCCGTGAGTCTTGGTCGTTCAACCCGGCCCAACCGGTTTATCGGCAACCGCCGGCATTTCTTCCCTATCTTTCCCATTTATCCATCGGTAGCCAAGCTGAGTAACTTGAGGGGTCTGGGGCGAGTTGTCAACGAAGATTATCGGACTCAACCGAGGGTTGGCAGTTCGGCTGGGCACATGAGAAGGCAAAGAGTACGATCGGGGTAATCAGCAATGGAGGGACGAGCTATGAAAAACCGCCTCCCCATGGTCCCAGAAGCCGTCGCCGCGTTGCCCAGAAGCTACCTCGCCCTCATGGGAGAGTTTCCTCTGTGCCCTCTCAAGAACCGGGCCGAGTACGACCGCGCCGCCAGGATCATTCACCGGCTGGCCCTGCGCGAAGGCGAACTTGACGCTGGTGAGGAGGCGTATCTCGAAGTGTTGGAAGCACTGGTCGAGCGATACGACAGCGAGCACTACCCCATTATCACCGATGACGTGTCGCCGACGCAGGTTCTGCGGATGCTGGTCGAGCAGGCCGGCATGACCGTTACCGAGCTGGGCCAGTTGTTGGGCAGCAAGGGCGCGGCGTCGGAGTTGCTCAGCGGCAAGCGAAAAGAGCCCAGCAAGGCTCAGATCGCCAAGCTCTGCCAACGATTCAAAGTGGATGCCAGTGCGTTCCTGCTGCCCGCAGGGGCACCGGCCCACGCCGCATAGTAACCAACAAAGCGGCCCAGCGCAATTGCGCTGGGCCGGGTGATGTCGAAAGACCCTTTGGCAGCCTCAAATCACCTGTAGAATTCGATAATCAGGTTCATGTTCACTTCGAAGGGCACATCTTCCGGCACCGGCAGCGCCTTGATCGTGCCCGTGAGCTGAGCCGGGTTCCATTCCAGCCAACCCGGGACGTTGTGCCCGGCGTTTTGTTCCATGTTGTCGCGGATCACCTTGTGGGTCTTTTCCTTGAAGGTGATCACGTCGCCGGGCTTCACGAGGAAGCTGGAGATGTCGGTCTTGCGGCCGTTCACGATGACGTGGCCGTGCCCCACGATCTGCCGACAGGCCCAGATCGTCCGGCCGACGCCCAGGCGGCGAAGGACGTTGTCGAGGCGGGTCTCGAGGATCTGGATGAGCGTGTTGGCGGTGTTGCCCTTGGACTTCTTGGCGATGTCCAAAAATCGGCGGAATTGCTTCTCGAGCATCCCGTAATGGAAGCGGAGCT